>CABUTY010000260.1 GCA_902494595.1 uncultured Porphyromonadaceae bacterium
GGTGGCTATGGCCAGAGTGTCGCCACGCGCACCCTTCACCTGACCCAGCGAGCCGTAGATAATGAACCGGGCCAGCGAGTCGGGAGCCACCCGGCCTGACAGCCAGTTGATGCGACCTACGTCACCGATTTTGTCGAAATTGGCCGGATAACTGTTCTTGGCGCCTTTCTCGCCGCCACACGACACCGGCAAAGTCACTGCCAGAGCCATGGCCGCCGTCACGCCAGCTATGCGCCGCATCTCCGGCATGATTCCTTTGATTTTAGTATTCCCTTTCATAAGAATTGTGCGGTTCTTACCCCGATTATCGTGGGCACTCTATCGCCCGATATCGATAAGTGGCTGTCTGTCAGGCAGCTCACCAACGGTGGCAACGTGTGTTTCCGCATGATTTTCATGCAAAATTACAAAAATATTTGCAGAATCTATTGTGGTGTCAGCAAAAATCACTAACTTTGCGTCCGTAAAACGAAGGAGCGATGCTCGAGTGGCTGAAGAGGCACGCCTGGAAAGCGTGTATACGCCAAAAGCGTATCCCGAGTTCGAATCTCGGTCGCTCCGCAATTTCACCTCAGAGAAGGGATGTCGTGATACGGCATCCCTTCTTACTCTTACCGGCAACCCTTTATCTATGTGCGACTCCAAAGAATGCATTCGTAAGATTCAAGAGAACCTTCACTTCATTCAGGAAAAATATGAAGTGACAGGATTATGTTTGTTTGGTTCAATGGCAAGAGGCGACAACGGACCCGACAGCGATGTGGATATTCTTGTTGATATGCCTCCTAAGATATTTACATTAAGTGCTTTGCACAGATATCTTGAAAACTTACTTCAAGCCTCTGTTGACCTAATACGACGTCACTCTCATCTCTCCCCTCAGTTTTTAAATCAGATAGATCGCGATGGAATCAAAATCCTTTGAGCACGGCAAAATAAACAGGGCACTCCTTACCCTGCATTCCATTCATGATACAATTTCAAATCTGATTGAATGGAACAAGATTATTGGTTCTGCCGATGATTATTACTCATCTCCCAACGGCATGCAGTTATTAGCGGCAAACTGCACTCTTATAACAGCAATAGGAGAAGGCGTAAATCGGATTAACAGGTTGATGCCCGATTTTCTCAGCCTCCATTTTCCCGATATACCATGGAGTGATATAATAGGTATGCGGAATAGAATCGCTCACGGATATTTTGAACTCGATGCTGATTTAGACCCCATCCCACAAAATTTGTTAACGTCAGGGCGGTGGATTTTCGAGCAAATTTTGCAAGTTGAGGAGGGAGCATAGCGGGCTATGTGACCGACGAGACTTGGCGAAATTTGCCGGAAAGCCACCGGACAGAGGTAATTTTCTTACCCAGGCAGGGGTGAATGCATTGCGGGATTGTCCGGACCATATTCCAGGTTCGGACAGACTTCGTGACTACGGAGCGCTATCGGAAATATTTCAGCATTATGCAGACACATGCCGAGATAGCCATGTGCCGGGCCACCCTGAGGAGTTTCTCGTAATTTCGGCATACCCTGCGATAGTTCTCCCGCCATGCGAAAGTTCGTTCCACAACCCATCTGCCATCGATGGGTATGAATTCAGGAGTTCCGAAATTTGACTTCACGCATTCAAGAGATATCGGGGACGACTCTGACAACGCAAGTGACAACGGGCCTGCGTACCCCTTGTCGGCCTTGGCGATTGAAATATGTGCCCAGTCTGATATCATATTGGCCATCAGCGGATAGGCGCCCTTTGAATCATGGACGTTGGCGGTGGTTACATGTAGAGTCAGCGGGTAGCCGTTATTATCGGTGACGAGGTGTTCCTTTATGCCCTTGATGCGTTTGTTACCGTCAACCCCTTTCTCGGAATGAGGAAGTCCGGAGCGGACACTGCGGCTGTCGATGACGGCAACTTCCGGTTCCGGAGTCTCTCCTTTACCGGCGCGTGTGCCCATCACCAGCGCCTTCAATATGTCTTTGAACACACCCCGGTCAGACCATGACCGGAAATGGTGGTATACGGCTCGCCACGATGGATAGTCATTGGGAAGCATGCTCCATTGGCAACCGGTCTTAGTTATGTAAAATATCGCGTCAAGGATATCGAAGATGTCATATTTCCGGGGCAAAGTCATGGATGTGGGCAGAGATGCCTTGACAATCAGTTTCTGTTTATCCGTCAGATCGGTCTGATATTTCAACAGGTGTTGGATTATATGTTTGATATGGATTCCGACAGCATGAGACCCGAAGGGTTTAGTCTTTGTTGGCTTTTTATTTGCTGCTCTGTGAAAAAATGTAATCAGTTGATGTGGCACTCACGATAAGGAAGTTACCTTTGTCTCGCAGCAGCACGCCATCTTCCTCCTTTTGACTCAGTCACATAGCCCGCTATGCTCCTGAGTCTGCAAGGAGGAATCTGGCGCACTGCTGCGACCCTGACGTTAACAAATTTTGTGGGATGGGGTCTTAGTATATGAAGCTATCCGCAATGACATTCCAGAATTGGATACTACCATTAACAAAGCAATTAAGTTAATCCAAATACAACTTAATTATTAATCGAATGGAAACGGAGCTTTCCCCAACGGGAAGGCTCCGTGTTAGACAGTCCCTTATTATGTGGTTGCTGTCGGTTACTGCGGTGGGGTTACGTCTTCGAAGCGGTTGGAGGCAAGGTGCGGTCGTCCGCCCGTCATCTTCCAGTTGGTGTTGTCGAATGAGATGCCCTTGTATTTGCCGGTGTTGCCCTGGTCGGAGGAATTGATCTTCCGGTCTGCACACCAGTCCTTCCCCGTGCCGTTGATCATATTCAGGTTGGAATGATAGAATATGCATGCCGACTTCTGGGTACCGATCATCGCATTGCCATAGCTTACCTTCCCGAAGTTGATGCACCGCTCGATACGTCCGAAATGGTCTACATACCCGAGAATGCCGCCAGTGTCGCTGTTCTGGTCAGTCGTAACCTCGCCGATATTATAGCAGTCGTGAATGTAGGAGTCGTGACCTCCCGAATATCCTTCCTCAAGCCAGCCGCATACACCGCCGATATATGTCTCCCTGTTGGAGCAGGAAATCCTGCCATAATTTGCCGACCAGTATAGTTCGCCGTTGTCCGACTGATAGAAAGCGGCACCTCCGGGGTCATGGCCCAGCACGCCAACCACGCCGGCCACACCCTGTACGTGTCCTTCGGCATGGATGTTGCCTTTGTTCATAGCCCCGTTGATGGCTATGTGGGTACTTGCAGCGTCGCCAATGATGCCGCCGACGCCCGCGCCGCTGTCATTGCCCGTGCTGTTGACATCCCCATAATTGGCAAGTCCCACCATACCCATGCCTACTCCGCCGGTAC
>CABUTY010000261.1 GCA_902494595.1 uncultured Porphyromonadaceae bacterium
CTGCGAGAACCACTTCGGGTCCGATGCCGGGGACTATGAGGGCTCCGTTGTCGCCTATGAAACCGATTCCGGCCTTTACGGCCCAGAATCGTTCGGGCAGGGGAGCGGAGTCTATGCATATGCGCCACTGGTATCCGCAAGGCTCTCCGAGGGCTTCAGACACCATTTTCCTCGCCGAGAGATGATAGTCCTCGCTGTAGACGTAACGTGCCACGTAAGGGGCTCTGAGACCCTTGTTGGCACCAGGTGAATAGGGGTAGGCTATGCTTATGACGGTCTTCACTCCCGGAAGCACATTCTCCGGGTCGCGACGAAGCTCTCGGTGGCGTTCCATCCATGTCATGCCGGCATGGTACCCTTTGCCAAGCCATTCGCTATACTGACGGTCAACTTCCGCAGGGACTCTCCCGGCCTCGGCGAATCCCACCGCCACCGCGCCGCCGCGCCGTAACCGCATTCGCAGTTCCTCCTTGGAAAGCATTCGTTTTGATTAGAGTATGCCAACTAAGACTTGCGGCCGAAGTCGGCCGGAATTTCGCCCCAGCGGTCGGTGTCCCATTTCAGGATTTTGGCATCATACCGGTGAGTGTTGAGCCAAGCCATGGCGCGTTCCACCATTCTGAAGAGCTGTTCGGTCTCCGCATTGCGCGGAAGCTGTGTCTTTATCCTGCGGTTTCTGACCCATGCCATGCCAGATACAGAGTCGCTGTAGACGGTATGAGTCTCGCCATTGCGGGCCATAAGCGCCAGCGCGTGAACGATGGCCAAAAACTCCCCTATGTTGTTGGTCCCTTTTGGGAAAGGCCCTATGCGGAATAATTCCTTGCCGGTCATCAGTTCGACGCCCCTGTATTCGAGTACTCCAGGATTGCCGAGACAGGAGGCGTCGACAGCCCATCCCCGGAGGTCTATTTCGGGAAATGTGAAGTAGTCGGTTTCGCCGGGCTTGCCGGCGCGTCGGCCCTCCTTGGGGGAGTGGTCTTTATGTCGAGAGGCGTTAAGCAGCAGATTGCCGAGTTCGGAAGCCGATTCGCGCACTGCGCCGCGGCGGTAGGCTTCGGCAGCTTCCTCCGGACTTGCATAACTTTTGAAAACGGCGCCCTCATAGCCGTCCACCTGCTCCATGGCGTCGTTGAAGTCGTCGTAAACCCCGGGATGACGCCCCTTGAACACGGCGTAATATCTTTTGGTAAAATTCATCTTAGAGCGAGCGCTTGCGTTTCGTGACGGTAATTGTAGTTTCGGCGCAGGATGTCGAAATCATCGGGTGCCATCTTTAAGGCCTCGGAGTCGACTCCGGGGTCGTAGCTGTCAAGGATGCGGGCGGCGGAGGGGAGAGGTGCGTCACCGAGACAGAAGGCCGGTTCGAGGCCCGATTTGTCGACCTCGACGCCGAAGGTCTTCTCAACGGCCTCCAGAATCATCCTTGTGGCTCGCTGCTTCCCTTCCAGAGAGTAGCCGGCGATATGGAAAGTACCGTAATCTACCAATGACAGTAGCTCTTTGTCGAGAGCAGGTTCATTCTCCCATACATCTATGGCGGTGCGTGGAGCGTTTCCTCGGCGCAGCCGTTCGAGAAGCGCCCGGTTGTCGACCACAGGCCCCCGCGAGGCGTTCACCAGTATACTGCTGCCGTCAAGAAGCTCAAGCTCCTTCTTGCCTGCAAGATGAAAAGTGGCGTCGGGACCTTCGCTCACGAGCGGAGTATGGAACGTTACAGCCCTGCATTCACGTAGAATATCCTCGAGCGGGTGATAGTTGTCGGGGATTCCGGCCCGCTCTTTGGGAGGGTCCGACACCCATACTTCAGCGCCGAGATGTCGTGCCCATGCCTTGACGATGCTCCCTATGTTGCCGCAGCCCACCACGCCGAGGCGCTCTCCAGCCGCCGGGTCGAAGCCCAGACGCAGTAACGCCGACCATACATACTGCGCCACCCCGGGAGCATTGCACCCCGGCGAAGAGTACACCTCTATGCCATGGCTCTCGCACCATGGGATGTCAATCTGGTCGGTACCGATGGTGGCCGTGGCCACCATCCTCACTTTCGAGCCTTCGAGCAGTCGGCTGTCGCAACGCGTACGAGTGCGTATCAGCAGCGCGTCGGCATCTCGAACTGTATCCCTGTCGAAATCGAACTGGTCAACGTATGTCACGTCGGCTATCCCTTCAAGGCGCCCACGAAGAAAGGGTATGTTGTCGTCTGCGATTATCTTCATTGTCAGAATATCGATGCGGAGAAAAATCCTACATATACACAGCAAATAATCAGAGCCCATATCCATTGACGGCGGATATTCCATAAAGCGAACATGTCGGCGAGCTGGAAGGCCGCTGTAAGATAGAACGTCACCACATATGCAGAGAAATTGTTGAAATCCACAATCATTCCCGCCAGGGCGAAAAGGCCGGTGAAACATATGGCGAGGTTGAAGAGCCGGCGCCGCGTGTTGCCGGCATAGAGCTTTATGCCGTTATACAGGGCGAGAATCATGGCTATCACGGCTGAGAACCCCAGATTGAGCATACATATGAAGAGCGACTCCTTGGAGGCCACGCTGTCGAAGATGTACGACAGGGCAGGGAGCCTCAGGCTGTCGGGGGAGACCAGACCAAGACCGAGCACAATCCAGTAAGGTGCCATAAGGCCCAGCAGCATGGCGAGAATCTCGCGTATGCGAAGGCACTTGAAGAGAGCGGCAATAACTATGGCCGGCACTATCATGAACACGAAGGCATACTGGATCATGGAGCCGAACGAGAGGAGAGTGGCTACCAGAAAGACCTCCTGTGATGCGTTTCGGGATCCATACGCCGAGCAAAATATCGAGAGCATGGAGAGGGCCACGGGGGTAATGATTGCTGAGCCTGTAAGCGTGCCGCCTATCCAGGGGATGGAGACGGTCATCAGCAGGAATATGGGGGCAAGAATCGCCGAGGGGCCAGGCACCACCGAGAATTGCTTGTTGAAGAGGTAGATACCGGCGGTGGTGCCGAGAAGGAGCGCGAGGTTAAGCAGCCAGGATATGAGGGGAGGGAGATTCCACTGGCTGGGCGACGGGAGACATATTCCGGCATCGCCCACCGGTGGCGCCGGAATTTCCGTGAGGAATGCGAGCACGCTCATGGCTACTGCCAGAACCATGACCAGCGCGACTCCCCCTTTGCCCATAGCCTGCTTCATCTCAATCCTATTCTCCTATCAATCCTCTTCCTGCGACTTTGACTTACGGCTGCGCATGTACACGGAGTTTACCACCGTTTCCTTGCTGCGGCTTATCTTGGGACCATTGTCGGTAATCTCGCGAATGCCGGTGTCTGGTTTGCGGAAAGGTTTGCCGTCACGCTTCTCGAAAGGTTTGCC
>CABUTY010000262.1 GCA_902494595.1 uncultured Porphyromonadaceae bacterium
AGGAGGGCGGTCTGCGGGTCGCCCTTGTAGTCGGCGCCTAACTTGTCGATTTCGTCGAGCACCATCACGGGGTCGGAAGTGCCGCATTTCTCCAGGGCCTGGATGATACGTCCCGGCATGGCGCCGAGATACGTGCGTCGGTGACCGCGAATCTCGGCTTCGTCGTGGACGCCGCCAAGTGCCACTCTGACATACTTGCGGCCCATGGCCTCGGCAACCGATTTGCCCAATGATGTCTTGCCCACACCGGGAGGCCCTACCAGACATAGTATCGGTGCCTTGGTGTCGCGACGCAGCTTCATCACCGCCACCTGCTCAACTATGCGGTCCTTGACTTTCTCCAGTGCAAAATGGTCGCGGTCGAGTATGCGCTCCACTTCCGACAGCTCGAAGTCGCTGTTGTCACAGTGTTCCCAGGGAAGATTCAGAAATGTCTCGAGATATGAGAACTGCACGGCATAGTCCGGAGTGTTGGGAGCAAAGCGATGTAGCTTGTGCATCTCCTTGTTGAATGCATTCATGGTCTCTTCCGACCATTCTTTCTGGCCGGCACGGAGATAGAGCTCCTCTTCCTCCGCATCATCCGCCGAGGCATTAAGCTCCTGCTGGATGGTCCGCATCTGGGCCCGGAGGTACTCGGCTTTTTGCTTCTCGCCGAGATGCTGAAGAGTCCTGCGGTTCATTTCCTCGCGGAGCTCAAGCTTTTCGTAATGAACCGACAGCTCCCTTATGAATTTCTCCCTGCGCCGGGAAAGATTGGCCTCCACAACAATTGGATGTTTCTCCTCGGCGGTGAGGGGAGAATTTGCAATCATGTACGACAGTTTCTCCTCTGAGTCGTCGGTAAATGCCGCCAGCGTCTCTAACAGGGACTTTCTTGAATCCTCCATGAGGAATCTCGAGAGGTCGCGGTATAGAGAGTCGAGAATGCTTTTCTTTTCAGACTCTTCTACCGACATGTCGATTGGTACGGCGGGGATGGTGGCTATGGAACCTGCCACAATATCGCCCATCCAGCTTGCGGCATATACTTGTGCCAGCGAGCCTGTGCGCATTATCGCATATGTCGGAGGCTCCACATTGTCATCGGTTTTTTCACCGGCTGACACATTGATAACCTCGGCCAGCACACCTTTTGCCCCTTTGAAGCGGGAGGCAATGATTTCGTTGTCGCCATCAGGGGCGAACTCCGGTTCGGGTACGCACAGTACTTTGGTTCCCGTGCGGAAGGCCATCGTCACGACATCCTGCTGATAATCACTCAGCACCTCCATTCTTACATGAAGATAGGTAGGATAAGCCTCGTCAATCAAGGGGAGTATAAGCACCCCGGTGGCTTTTACCGGTTGTTCCTCGTCCTTCGATGTGCCGTACAGCAGGTGGGCGGATGTGTTGAAATCCTTGTCAAGCAGCAAATCTGATTTTTTACTCATTACGTTGTATACTCTTCGCGAACTGCAAAATTAACAAAAATAGGCGATACATGAAAATGCGGGGTGATGACGTTAGTAAAATATGGCTGAGAGAGGGATATTCAGATTCAAGGCGTTCGCATGCCGGCATTACGGGAGTTCAATGCGGATCGGGGTAGATGCGGTACTGTTGGGGTCGTGGGCTGACAGCAGAGGAAGCCATATACTTGATGTTGGCACGGGTTGCGGCGTAATAGCTCTGATGCTGGCCCAGCGCAATCCGGAGGCACATATAACGGCAGTTGATATTCACAGTCCTTCGGTGGACGAGGCGGCCCGCAATTTCGCCGACTCGCCATGGCACGACCGTCTTGAGGCCAGAGAGGAGGACTTCTCCATGATGCAGCCCGATTGCGGATATGACCTGATAATATCGAATCCGCCATATTTCAACGCGGGGATACGCCGTCCGCACACAGTGCGCGAGTCGGCGCGGCATGACGGCTCATTGTCGCCGCTGTCGCTTATCTCAAAGGGTTGCAGTATGCTTGCTCCCGGTGGAAGGATAGCAATGGTGGTTCCTTATGACAGGGCACAGGAGATAATTTGCGCAGCCTCCGAATGCGGGATGTCGCTGATAAGGCGTACAGATGTGAAAGGGAATCCCTCGGCACGGTTCAAGCGCTCGCTCCTCGAGTTTGGCAACGAAGTGGGCCAGACACCTCTGACTGACTCGCTTGTACTTGAAGAGTCGTCGGGAATGCCTACCGACGAACACAGAACTTTGTGCAGGGATTTCTATCTTTATTATTGATTACTGAGTCAGTAAGCCGTCACATCTCGAGGTCGGCATCGCGCCATGCCGGGAATTTGGCACGGAAATCGTCAAGCTTCTGACGGCACAGGCGGGCATAGATGAGATTGGAGTTCTCCACAGGCACAGACACATTTTTCCCCTTGAAGTCTATCACCGCCGACGAACCGTCGTAAACGAAACCCTTGTTGTCAGTGCCCATACAGTTTACGGCACATACATAACTGAGGTTTTCGATAGCTCTTGCAGGGAGGAGTTTGTTCCAGGCGTCCACACGTACGAGAGGCCAGTTGGCCACCACAATCAGAGCGTCGTATTCGTTAAGACGGTTGCGGCACCATATGGGGAATCTTATGTCGTAGCATATCACCATGGCTATATTCCAACCGCGGAATCTCACCCCCATGCGCGAATAGCCACGTGAGAAGATCTTGTCTTCACCGGCCATGGTGAAGAGGTGACGCTTGTCTTCAAAGTATTCGTCGCCTGACGGCTCTATGAAAAAAGCTCTGTTATAGAGACTGCCGCCGGTGTCGGCAATGAAGCTGCCGGCAATCGCCGTATGGTGGCGTGCGGCAAGCTCTTTGATTTTGTCGATGGTGGACCCCGTATTCCTTTCGGCCAGTATCCTTACCGCCTCCTTGTCCTTGCCTACGGGAAAGCCCGTGGAGAAGGTCTCCGGAAGAATCACAAGGTCGGTATCAGGATGTACCTGATCCATTATCTTTTCCAGACGCTGTATGTTGGACTGCTTGTCGTCCCAGTCGATCTGCATGGGCACGAGGCATACGTTGAGGTCTTTGTTCATGGCTTTAGAGCGCGTTATACGGTGAATTTGTCGGGATACTTTGCAGCGTCGCGGTATGGGGCATAATAGTTCTTGACATATGCCATATCCTTATCGATATCTCCCGAGGGGATAAAAGAGTCCCTGATGATTACGGTTTTGGACTTATAGTCGATGACACCGAGCTGCACAGGCACCTTGGCGCCATAGGCTATGAAGAGGAAACCTCTGCGCCAGGAGGGCTGACGGCTGCGCGTACCCTCGGGGGTGACGGCAAGATTCATGTAGTCGTGACTGCCGAAAGCCTCGATGATGCTTTTGGTAAGCTCTCCCTTCGAGCCGCGCGACGG
>CABUTY010000263.1 GCA_902494595.1 uncultured Porphyromonadaceae bacterium
CGCCGTCGGAGGCGTTGTGGCTATCCTTCTGATAATTGCCATGTCGGTACGGCGCGGACGCCAGTTCTGCACCGACTTCTGCCCCGTGGGCGCCATTCTGGGACATGTCTCGAAATATGCTCTATACCATGTGGAAATCGACCGCGACCGATGCACTTCCTGCGGCATCTGCGAGGATATTTGCCGCTCCGGCTGCATTAAGACAGTAAGCCGATACGTCGACGACTCCCGTTGCGTCCGTTGCCTCGACTGTATGGTGAAATGCCCCGAAAACGCCATTCGCCTGCAGCTCAACCGCAACCGGCCCGCTACTCCACTCATGACAAGAACCAAAAAAATCAGAAACTGACCCGAAATTAAAGAGATATAACGGATGAAGCAATATCTTGACCTTCTGCGGCACATACTCGATACGGGTGTCACCAAACATGACCGCACCGGCACCGGCACCATCTCCACCTTCGGATGGCAAATGCGTTTTGACCTCGCGGAGGGGTTCCCGCTGCTTACCACGAAGAAAGTGCATCTCAAGAGTATCATATATGAGCTGCTGTGGTTTCTGCGCGGCGACACCAACGTGAAGTACCTTCAGGATAACGGGGTAAGGATATGGAACGAATGGGCGGGACCGGACGGCGATTTAGGACATATCTACGGTTATCAGTGGCGGTCATGGCCCGACTATTCCGGCGGACATATCGACCAGATATCACGCGCGCTCCACGACATAAAGCATAACCCCGACTCCCGCCGCATCATAGTGTCGGCATGGAATGTTGCCGACCTTGACAACATGAACCTTCCTCCCTGCCATGCCTTCTTCCAGTTCTATGTCAGCGAGGGGAGGCTGTCGTGTCAGCTCTATCAGCGCAGCGGCGACTCCTTTTTAGGCGTACCCTTCAACATCGCCTCTTACGCACTGCTGACGATGATGATGGCACAGTGTGCCGGGCTGAAACCGGGTGAGTTTATCCACACGCTGGGCGACGCCCATATCTACACCAACCATCTCGACCAGGTGCGCGAACAGCTCACACGCTCTCCCCGCCAACTCCCCATAATGCACCTCAATCCGGAAGTCAGCGACATACTGGCATTCGATTATTCCGACTTCCGTCTCGAAGGTTACGACCCATACCCCGCCATCAAGGCTCCGATATCTGTATAATCTCTAAAATCTCAGAAATCTAAAAATCTCATAAACATGAAAAAACTCATACTTCTTGTGACGCTGTTAATGTCGTTGACGTCATATTCCTCGGAGCCGTTCTGGCTTGGTGGAGACATCTCGGGCACCACAGCCGACGAGGCCCGCGGACATTTCACCATGAATACCGACAGCGTGCGCACCGAGACCACCCGGCTGATGAAAGATTACGGCATGAACGCCACACGTCTGCGCGTATGGGTGAATCCCAAAGATGGATTCTCGTCGCCGCAGGACGTGCTCGTGATGGCCAAGCGCTCTCAGGAACTCGGCATGCCTCTGATGATTGACTTCCATTACTCCGACTGGTGGGCCGACCCCGGCAAGCAGAACATACCGGAGGCATGGAAAAACTTCGGTTACGAAGAGATGAAAAAAGCGGTGGCCGACCATACCCGCTCCACTCTTCAGCTACTCAAAAAGAATGGAATCGACGTGCGCTGGGTACAGGTAGGCAACGAGACCACCCACGGTTTTCTGTGGCCCATGGGTCGCTTCGAAGAGAATCCTCACCAATATGCCGGGCTCACCAAAGCAGGTATCCAGACCGTCAAGGAAGTATATCCCGAAGCCAAGACAATCATACATCTTGACGATGGTTTCGACCAAGGGCTCTATGACCGCGTGTTCGACTCTCTGAAAGCCGACGGCGTGGAATGGGACATGATAGGCATGAGCGTATATCCCTTCTGGGCCATAGAGGGCAACAAGCAGGAGAGCGAGCTGATGACCCTTGTCAACAGCATCGCCAACATACGCCATCTGAAAAAGAAATACGGCACAGACGTGATGATAGTGGAGACAGGCGTAGATGCCCGCAAGCCCGTGGAGGGGAAACACTTCATCGACGCGTTGCTGAAAGCATCACGCGACCTTACCGACGGCGCCTGTAAGGGAGTCTTCTACTGGGCTCCTGAAATCGACGCCGAGGCCGCATACCATCTCGGCGCATTCTCCAAGGGCCGCCCCACCGAAATCATGGACGCATTCCGCTCTGCAGCCGCTGTAGCCGCTCCATAAGTTTAAGATTCTGGTTGGTGACCACCTGCAGTATAAGCCCCGAACAGAACAGCATCAGCGACATCACTGCCACTATACCGCAGCATATCAGTGTTGGGAAACGGGCTACCAAGCCCGTTTCCAGATACTCTATATAAACGGGTATGAAGAAACCTATGGCCAACAGCAACATCACCGCGGCTATGAGGGAGAAGAAAGCCAGGGGCCTGTAATCGCGGTAGAGAGTGATTATCTTCCTGATGATTCTGAACCCGTCGGGGATAGTGCGCAGTTTCGACACGCTTTCCTCCGGTCGGTCACGGTAAAGCACCGGCACCTCTTCTATTGTCCACTTGTTCTGCAAAGCGAAGATTGTAAGCTCCGTCTCAATCTCGAAGCCTCCTGACATCACCGGGATACTCTTGGCAAACTCCCTGTTGAAACATCGGTAGCCCGACAGTATATCGCAAAGATTGGAAGAAAAAAGGCTGTTTATGGCCCAACGCACGAGCCTGTTGCCCGAATTATGTAGAGGCCGTTTGTTCTCGCTGAAATATGTTGACGACAGTCTGTCGCCGACGGTCATGTCGGCGATACCGTTCATTACCGGTGCTATAAGCTCATGGACGCTCCCGGCATCGTAAGTGTCGTCGCCATCCACCATGACGTATACGTCGGCATCTATTTTTCTGAGCATCGACCTGACCACATTCCCTTTACCCTGGCGAGGCTCGCCTATCACGAAGGCCCCGGCACGCGCAGCCTCCAGTGCCGTACCGTCGGTGGAATTATTGACGAACACATAGATTGCCGCCTCTGGAAGCTCCCGCCGAAAGTCGCCCACAACCTTCCCTATCGTCGATGCCTCATTGTAGCACGGTATGATTACTGCCGTCCCTTTCTCTGCCTTTAGCATATACTGTTCTATGAAATTGTTTAAACTAATTTACGTTCCATAATCAATCTAAAAAGTTGTTAACTTTATGGCAATCTTTATCAATCTTTTGGGCGTATTTCTCCTCTCTCATCGGCACCGGCCGAGAGGTCGCTGCCTGTTGGGTCGCCTTCGCTCCCCGAGCCCTGCGGGGTTCGATAGAAGAAATCCATCCCAAAACCTTCAGCTCGGCGACCGAACGGGAGCCAATCTTAATAAATC
>CABUTY010000264.1 GCA_902494595.1 uncultured Porphyromonadaceae bacterium
GCCTATTAAAGTGGCACGCGAGCTGGGTTCAGAACGTCGTGAGACAGTTCGGTCTCTATCTGTTGTGGGCGTTGAGATTTGAGGAGAGCCGGCACTAGTACGAGAGGACCGTGCCGGACGGACCTCCGGTGCACCGGTTGTCCCGCCAGGGGCACAGCCGGGTAGCCGCGTCCGGACAGGATAAGTGCTGAAAGCATCTAAGCACGAAGCCGGCTCCGAGATAAGATCTCTTTAAGGGCCGTTGAAGACGACGACGTCGATAGGCCGCAGGTGTAAGCGTGGCGACGCGCTCAGCCGAGCGGTACTAATTGCCCGAACATTCCGTGAAAGGCTGCTTCCAATGAGAAGCGGGCCGAAAAGAGGCGGCACCCTGCGGGATGCATGCCTGAGCAGCGGCGCAAGCCGTGACGACTATGGAAGTGTGAGACGAGTTTCAGCTCGAGTCTTCCCAGCCGGGTCACTCTGAAACCCATCACTGCGTGCGGACCGGATGGTCCGCGACAGAAAGAATACTAAGGTGATGACAGCATAAGGGCTCCACCTCTTCCCATTCCGAACAGAGAAGTTAAACCTTATCACGCCGATGGTACTGCGAAAGCGGAAGAGTAGGTAATCGCCACCTTCAGGAAGGGAATCCGAAAGGGTTCCCTTCTTTCATTTCGTGATTTTTCGGGAATATCGGGGACCAGCGGATTTTTCGTCACCTTGAGGAAGAGGACTCATACAGGTCCTTTTTTATGCGAAGTCAAACCTTATCACGCCGATGGTGATTGCTTGCTTCGGGAAAGCGGAAGAGCAGGTAATCGCCACCTTCAGGAAGAGAATCCGAAAGGGTCCCCTTTTTTCATTTCGGGATTTATCGAAAATCTCGGGAATCTCGAAGGAATCTTGAATCTCGAGGGGCGCGGTTAGCGAGGTGGCTCAGGGGGGTGCCGGATTTTTGATTTGCCTATTTAAGCGGAAATTGGTAATTTTGCTGATTGAATCTCTAACTGTTAATGGTAGCGGCGGAATGCCGGTTATCTCTGATGATTACAAAAAAATATAATATAGTCAACAATGCCATAGGCTGGACGGTTTTCGTGATCGCGCTGGCAACCTATTGGCTTACTCTCGAGCCGACGGCTTCCTATTGGGACTGCGGCGAGTTTATAATCCAGGCCGACAAGCTTGAGATCGGTCACCCGCCGGGCAACCCTATCTTCATGCTTACGGCCCGTTTCTTCTCAAACTTCGCTACGGATGCAGGTCATGTCTCGCTGATGGTCAATGCCATGAGCGGTCTGTTCAGCGCCCTGACAATACTGCTCCTGTTCTGGACCATCACTCATCTCGTGCGAAGGCTTGTGGTCAAGAACGACCATAAAGAGGAGCTTAGTCTGTCGAAGTATCTTGCAATCATGGGTAGCGGCGTCGTGGGCGCACTTGCCTATGCCTGGAGCGACACTTTCTGGTTCTCCGCCGTGGAAGGCGAGGTTTATGCCTTCTCCTCTTTCTGTACGGCCCTCGTGTTCTGGCTTATCCTCAAATGGGAGAACCGTGCCGACCTTCCCCATAGTGACAGATACCTCATATTGATAGCATATGTGATAGGTGTCAGCATCGCGGTGCACCTCCTTAACCTTCTGTGTATCCCGGCGATAGTCCTGGTGTTCGTATTCCGCAAGTACAGGAATATGAGCCTGCTTCAGACGTTGGGAGCATTACTGGTTTCGTTTGTGATCATCGCGTTGGTGCTTTACGGCATGGTGCCGGGCTTCATCAAGATGGCACAGCGCTTCGAACTGCTGTTTGTCAACGGTATGGGTCTCGGTTTCAACAGTGGCGCCATGTGCTATGTGGTGCTGACATGCCTCCTCTTCTTCTGGGCACTTTATGAACTGCGCCGTCAGAAGTCGCCTATGCTTATAAGGGTCAGCTTCTTCCTGGCGGTGCTCATCAGCGGCATGCTGTTCATGGGATCGGGATGGTGGCTGGGATGGATTCTCATGGCTGCCCTGGCCGCATGGCTATGGCTCCCTTATTTCCGTCCGCTGTCGGTGAGAGTGCTCAACGTGATAATGTGGAGCATAACGGTTATATTCATCGGCTATTCGAGCTATGCGCTGATACTGATACGCTCGACTGCCGACACGCCGATGAACCAGAACTCCCCCGACAATGTCTTCGACCTTGCCGCCTATCTGAGCCGCGAGCAGTATGGCGAGAACCCCTTGCTGTACGGCGAGACGTTTAACTCCTCGACGGCGCGTGAGGTGAAAGGATCGCGTCTCGACACCATTCAGTATACTCAGGAGGGTGTGCCTTTGGTGATGACCGACTATGTGTTCGGCCAGCGTGTCAACAAAGGGAAGGCTATGTACGCCAAAGGCGTTAAAGGAGCCGTTGCCGAGTCGGAGAACGGTTTCCTGAGCAACAGCGACCTGGCTGCCAACAGGAAGCTGGCCGAACGTGGCGGCGACTATTATGTGCTTCGCGACTATAAACCGGAATATGTGCTAAACCCGGAGCTGAATATGGTGCTCCCGCGTATCTACAGCCGTGCACACCGTCAGTATTACGGCAATTGGGTGAATCTTGACACCACCGCCGCCAATATGAAGGAAATCTATGCCATAGACGCGGAGACTGGCGAGAAGATAGCGGAACCCGACTATCAGGCGCAGCCTTACGTGAACCCGGCCAACGGCATGGTGGTATATCCGGCCCGTATGGCTTACAGACCCACCTATGGCCAGAATCTCGAATACTTCTTCAATTATCAGCTCAATCATATGTACTGGCGTTATTTCCTGTGGAATTTCGCCGGCCGTCAGAATGATGTGCTGAACCAGAACGGCGAGTATGACGCCGGCAACTGGATTACGGGCATACCCTTCCTCGACAACAGCCGACTGGGCGACCAGTCGGAGCTCCCCGATGATTTAGGCAAGGAAAACAAGGGACATAACGTGTACTACATGCTACCGTTGCTGCTGGGACTTCTGGGACTGTTGTGGCAGGCACTGTTTGCGGGCCGACGCGGTATCGAGCAGTTCTGGGTGGTATTCTTCCTCTTCTTCATGACAGGCATCGCCATAGTGATATACCTTAACCAGCCGCCCATGCAGCCTCGCGAACGCGACTATGCCTTTGCCGGTTCCTTCTATGCCTTCGCCATATGGATAGGCATGGGCGTGGCGGCTCTATGGAAGATTATCGGCAAGATACTTGCCGGCAAGAAGAATTCTGGAGTATATGCCGCGGCAGCAGCATGTGTGTTGGGTCTGGCAGTACCTCTGCAGATGGTGTCGCAGACATGGGACGACCATGACCGAAGC
>CABUTY010000265.1 GCA_902494595.1 uncultured Porphyromonadaceae bacterium
GCCCGCCGGCGGTTATACATCGGCCGACGGATGCATAGTCGACGGCCGATATGTGCACGTGGCAACGCACCCCGACTGGTCGCAGCTCCCGCCCGCATCGCGGTCTTATGCCATAGGCGACTGGTTTGACGAAAACGGTCTGCAGGGTATCGTGGTGGAAGTGGAGCCCGGCGGCAGGCACGGCAAGATCCTAAGTCCTGTCTCCAACCGTAAAGGGGGCTTCGAGTCGGGTACCGGCGATCCTGTATTCAATGGTCCGAGGAATATTCCGCTGGGTACCAACGACGTTACCAACGGATACGCCAATCTGCAGAAGCTGCTCGCCTTCCGCACGAGCCACCCCGACTTCTCCGACATCATGTTTCCCGTGCTGCAGTATCTGGCGCGCCTCGGCGAGGGTTGGTATATACCCGCTATCGACGAGCTGGAGCACCTGTGCCGTCTGCTCGATTCCGAGACTGTCTACCATGGCCCCATCGAGAAGCTGAGGGGCAAGAAGGTTAAATGGCTCAAGGTGTTCAACGCACAGATGAAGGCTCATGACGCCAAAAAGATAAAGACGGCCTACCTGATGTCGTCTACCGAGGATTTCTCCCGGGGTGGCGGCGGAGGGTATTTCAGCGCACTCTTCGGCGACCCCGACGAGCCACAGTTTGTGGTGTTCAAATACAATGACATGGAAAAGATCAAGCAGCATACGCGCCGCGACTTCCCCTATCCCACGGTGGCTTTCCATCTCTTCTGACTCTTCTGAAGTGAGAACGGTTGCCTCTGCGGCTCTGGGGTTCTCTGCGCGGGATATAATGACTGTCTGACCACTCTTGTGTAACTTCAGTTAAATAAAAAATCACAACGATTAAACACACAATAAAAAATCACAACAATGAAAAAAATCCGTTATGTGCTGGCCATTGCAATGGTGGCCGTGATGTCGGCGATGATGGTATCGTGCGGCAATGACAATGATGAGCCGGAAGGCGATGAGCTGGAGGAGCAGCTTCAGGGTACATGGAACTTCGTGCAGATGGATGTGTCGACCATGGGTCAGTCGGTGACCCTGACAGCCGCCGACCTCGACAAGTATGCCGGCGAAAACGGCATCAGCGACTACTACGACAGAGTGCTCGACTTCTCCGGAAGCAAGGTCAACGGCACGCCTTATTATATCAAAGGCAACAAGATCAATGTACCGAAATGGTATGGCGACCAGTGGGGTACGGTAAGCTTCAAGGGTTCCACGCTCCATATCGTCTATGAGACGGAGGAGCAGGGCATGGACATCACCATCGACATCAGCTACAAACGCTCCGGCAGAGCATATGTGCCGGCATTCACCCGCACCGACGGCGCCACAATCCTCTCCGCCGCTAAAACAATACTATAAGCAGCAATATCCGATAATGAAACCTGCAGGGAGTGGGGGATAAGTCAGGCGACTTAACCCTCATTCCCTGATTTATCTCTATGAAAAAAAGGTGTTGCACATTTATTTGTAAAAACAGGATTTATTTCGTAATTTTGCGCCGAAAACGGGATTTGTTAACCTTTCATACCGCCCGTTGTCATTGTTAACCTTTATTACCCCGGAGCCGGAGGGCTCCTTTATAGACAACAACTTTTTATTATACCAACAACCTTTTCACTGAGATGAAAAAACTTACCGGCCTCCTTATGGGAGGACTTCTGGGTCTTGCAAGCGTAAGCTCCCAGGCATCGACGTTTGTAGGCGACCGCACGGACTTCCGCGACGAGACCATCTACTTCGCCATGACCACCCGTTTCTACGACGGCGACCCCAAAAACAATGTCTGCTGCTGGGACAAGCAGGACATTCAGATCTCCAAGAACGACCCCGACTGGCGCGGCGACTTCGCCGGCCTGATCGAGAAGCTCGACTACATCAAGGCCCTCGGCTTCACAGCCATCTGGATTACTCCCGTGGTGCAGAACGCATCCGGCGAAGACTACCACGGCTATCACGCCATGGATCACTCTACCGTCGACCTCCGCTACGAGAGCCGCAAGGAATGGGGCTCTTCGAAAGATGTTAAGTTTCAGGACCTTATCAATGCCGTGCACGCCAAAGGGATGAAGCTCATCCTCGACATCGTGCTCCAGCATACCGGCAACTTCGGCGAGGTGAACCTCAACCCCCTCTTCACCCGCAGCCAGAAAATTCAGAACCAGGCCAACGTGGCACACTCCATACAGCCGAACTACGACCGTCTGCCCGCCAATTATAATGAGCTCGACGGCAAAGGCCAGTATGCTGCCCGTTGGAAATACTTCAAGAACCCCGAGTTCGAACCCAACAACTATTACCACCACTACGGTACCGGCTGGAACTGGGACCTTCCCAACCGCTGGTGGGGTCAGATTGCCGGCGACTGCGTCGACCTCAACACCGAAAACGACCACGTGGCACAGTACATCGTCGACTGCTACAGCAATTTCATCAGAATGGGCGTTGATGGTTTCCGTATCGACACCACCGGCCACATCTCGCCGCTGACTTTCAATACCCAGTTTATCCCGCAGTTCCATGCGGTAGCCGAAGAGGCCAAGGACAAGCGTCTGAACGGATGCCCCTTCTTCATGTTCGGCGAGTGCTGCCAGCGTTTCCAGGGTTCAGTCGTATACCGCGACCAACCCAACCTTTCTTCCTACTTCTATACATGGAAGTCAGACGAAGCTCTCGTCAACGAGTTCAAAGCCAAGTCCTCGCCAGAATGGTGGAGACAGCAGACTCTCCCCGAGGGTCACGACACTCCTGTAGGCCCGATGGCCGTATGTGAGAAAGACACCAAAGACAAGCCCCGCTCCAACAACGCATGGCTCCAGAACGGTCAGTGGCACGAGCCCGACTATTCCCAGGCTTCCGGTTTCAGCATCATCGACTTCCCCGTGCACTACAGCTACAGCTCTGTCGGCAGTACATTCGGTCTCTACAGTCAGGACAACTACTACAACGACGCCACCTACAACGTGGTATACGTTGACTCCCATGACTATTGCCCCGGTCCCAACGACGGCACACGCTTCAACGGCGGTACCGCACAGTGGGCCGAGAATCTCTCCATGATGTTCACATTCCGCGGTATCCCTTGTATCTACTACGGTTCCGAGGTAGAGTTCAAGAAAGGTATGCCCATCGACGTTGGCGGCGTGAACAACAAGACCCCGCGCTCCCAGTCGGGCCGCGCATATTTCGGCAACTATCTGGAGGGCAACGTGACAGCCAGCGACTTCGGCGTGTACACCGCCAGCGGCAATGTTGCCCAGACTCTTGAGGGC
>CABUTY010000266.1 GCA_902494595.1 uncultured Porphyromonadaceae bacterium
AGCGACCTCTCGGTCGGTGCCGATGAGAGAGGAGAAATACGCCCAAAAGATTGATAAAGATTGCCATAAAGTTAACAACTTTTTAGATTGATTATGGAACGTAAATTAGTTTAAACAACTTCATTCATTGAAACTATAATCATAAAAGCGCATTCCTTAAAATTCCGAGGTAGCAGAGTCGGCTATTTTCAGGAATGCGCTATTAGTTGATTGTGTCGGTTAGTCGTAATATCCGCGTGGTTAACGGAGTAGAACGCGGAGGAGGGCTGCCTGGGTGTTGAACAGGATGAGGGGATGCTCGGCGGGGGTGGCTTTGTCAAGCAGACTCGCCAATACCGATGATGGGAAGGTCTGTATTACCGGGTAGCCATCGCGGTCTATATTCTCACGGGTGAGCTCGAGATAATAGTAATCATCGTTCTCGCCCACAGAGGCTGTGCCGGTCTGAATCGTCGATATCGGCATATCCGACACCGTGTATGGGAATACCAGGACACCATCCTTCAGCTTGCCGATATGAATCGAGGCGGTCTGCTGTGATGCGTCGTATTGAAGATGAAACACCATGCCGTAAAGCTCGCAGAGGTCGGGGTCGGCCGCCACATTCTCTTCGGTGATGTTCACTTTGGGAGAAATGCTGGTGAATCTCGACTGCACCCATCCGTCGGCACGTTGCGGACCGGCGCCATAGAGCTGGACCCAGCCTGTGGATTTTCCGACTACCGGACTCGCTCCCTGGGGAGAAGTATATCTCTGGCTCGCAGTGGCGGTGCCCCATAGCCCAATATCTTTAGCTGTCTGCCCATCCTGCAGCTTCGATGGATTATAGACAAAATAGGCCGACTGTGCCGATGGATTCCTGAACACTTTGGCAGTCTTGGCGGCATTGTTCACAATCAAGGCCCCCTCCTGCCATGATGGTGCCGACACTGTAAACTGGTCAGGCACCTGGGCCGCAATCGTCAACCCGCTTGCCATTATCGCTGCAATAAAAAAATTTCGCATAATAAATATCTGTTCAGAATTATTTTACTTCTCTTCCTTTTGAATGCACAGCAAAGTTATGAATTTTTTATTGTCATACAAAATAATAAATGGGCAGTTGTCAGGTTCCGTCCTGTGATTCCCAAAACATGAGCAGTTCCGGTAAGTCGTGTGGTTCCCAAAATGCGGGCAAAGGCTGAGAGAAGTCAACGCACTGCAAAAAAAGGATTGCGCCATAATTGTCGCGATATCTCATTTGAAATTTGTAACTTTGTAATGTAGAATATGGAAACAAAGTAAATGGACATATAGTCCCTACAAAGTATTGCATCCATATAATGCACAAATATTTTCTGTTTTACCTATAATTGGATATTAGTGATGTTTATGGAATATAGTCTGGAGGAGCTGCGGAAGCGGCATTCAGTGAGGGATTATGAGACGGAGCGGTTGCCTGAGGATGTGATGGCTACGCTGAGGGCGGAGGTCACGATGACCAACAGTCAGGAGGCGGGTTTGAATTTTCAGCTCTTCTTTGACGACGATGACCCTTTCCGCGGCTTCAGCCGTAATTACGGAATGATAAAAAATGCGCGTAACTATCTTGCGGCGGTAATCGACCCATCGTTCGACAATGCCGAGGAGCGAGCCGGCTATTATGGCGAGCAGTTCGCCATGAAGCTTGTGGAGCTGGGTCTCGGCGGCTGTTTCATCTCAGGCACCTATTCGGCGGCACATGTCAATGCGCGGATGGAAGTTTACGAAAGGTTGCCGTATGTGATGAGTTTCGGGATACCGACAAAGCGCGGAGCCGGCGCCATGGCGACGCTGATGGCGAAGATTGTACACGCGAAAAAGCGGAGTGCCCGCGATATGTTTGCCGGCAGCGACGGGGAGTATAGCCAAGCCATACGGCTTTTCCCATGGCTGGATACGGCTCTGGAGGGAGTGCTGTGCGCGCCCTCGGCAGCAAACAGACAGCCAGTGAGAATAGCGCTGACACAAAGAGAGGGCATACCTTGTCTCGAAGCATTCCTCCAGGGAGGAACTCCCGTGGACCTCGGGATTGCCAAATATAATTTTCATGCACCGCTGAGTGTCGAAGGCTTCTGGGAATGGGGCGATCATGCCGTGTTCCATATTTTTGACGAATAATCAGATTTCAGATGGAAATAGCATTAAGTGTGATATTGATAGTGGTGGCTCTTCTTATAGGGTTGGCCATAGGATTTTTGAGCGGCACGATTCGCGGCAAAGGAGCCGAGAGTGTGCTCAAGGAACGAGCTGCGGCTCTGCAGATGCAGTATGATTCAGCGGAACGCGGCCGTCTGGAGGCTATCGAGGATGCCGACAACTTGAATAAAGAGCTCACGCGGCAGGCCGACAGCCATAGGCAGGAAATGCTGCAGATGTCGGAGAACCATAAGCTGGAATTGTCGCAATTGGCAGAGAACCACAAGCGCGAGATTGACGAGAAGGTTACGGCCACCAAAGAGGAGGTACGTGCCGAGCTGACAGGTCATTACGACAAGATGATGCAGCAGATGAAGGAGAATTTCGCGCAGACAGTGGCCACGATGAAAGAGGAGGTGCGCAACAGCACCAAGGCCATGCTCGAAGAGCGGCAGAAGGAATTTGCCGACAGCAGCGAGCAGAGTCTCGGCCGCATCATAAAACCGTTGCAGGAGAATATCGACCAGATGACGAAGACCGTCAAGGAGAATACGTTGAAGGCCACTGACTACAGCGGTCAGCTTAAAGCGGGCATAGAGAGCGTGCTTGTGCAGAGCCGGGAGACCATGGCGAGTGCCGAGAAGCTCGCCAATGCGTTGAGCGTGGGCAACAAGACCCAGGGCAACTGGGGGGAACGTATATTATCGGAGCTGCTGGAGAGTTCGGGACTTACCGAAGGAATACATTTCGATACGCAGGAGTTCATACGCGACGAAAGCGGCGACAGAATAAAGGGAGAGGGAGGGACCGGCCTGCAGCCCGACGTGATACTGCATATCGACAAGGGTCACGATGTGATTATAGACGCAAAGGTGTCGCTTACTGCCTTTCTGCATTATAAAGAGGCTGCCAATGAAGAAGAATCGCAGCGATACCTCAAGGAGCATGTGGCCAGCATACGCGGTCAGGTCAAGAAGCTTGCCAAGGCCGACTATGCCAGATACCACAAGGCGGCTCTTGACTACGTGATAATGTTCGTGCCCATCACCCAGGCACTCTATGTGGCCACGGAGGCCGACCCGCATCTGTGGCGCGAGGCCATGGAGCAGAAG
>CABUTY010000267.1 GCA_902494595.1 uncultured Porphyromonadaceae bacterium
AGGGGAGGCTCTTGGTAAGACGCGGCAGAGCTTCCTTTACCTTGTCGGAGATCTGCACGGAGTTGGCGCCCGACTGTTTCTGGATAATCACCATGGCGCCTTCCTTGCCGTTGTTGAAGGTGTGCTGCGTGCGTTCCTCGAGGGTATCCTCTATACGAGCCACATCGCGGAGATAGATGGTTTTGCCGGAGGCCGTGCCGATAGGTATGGATGCGAGTTGCGACGACTCGTCGAACTCACCCTGCACCCTGAGGGCATACGTATTGGAGCCGACGTCGAACGAGCCGCCCGGAACGTTGCGGTTCTCGGCCCCTATGAGGCTCGAGATGGTCTCTATCGACAGGTTGTAGGCCTCCAGTCGGTTGGGGTCGACATATACATGTATCTCGCGTTTCGGAGCTCCCGAGATGGATACCGTGCCCACGCCGTCGATACGCGCCAGCGGGTTGGCAAGTCCCTCGTCGAGAATCTTGTATAGACCAGGCATCGACTCCGATGCCTCCACCGACAGCAGACAGATAGGTATCATGTCGGTGGAGAACTTGAAGATGATGGGATTCTGTACGTCGTCGGGAAGCGACGACTCCACCATGTCGATCTTGTCGCGCACATCATTGGTAAGCACGTCGATGTCGTAGCCATATTCAAATTCGAGCGTAATCACCGAGGTGTTCTCTCGCGATACTGAGGAAACGTGCTTCAGATGCTCCACGGAGTTGAGCACATTCTCGAGAGGCTTCGACACATTCTGCTCTATATCTTTCGCGCTCGCGCCAGGGTACATCGTGATCACCATCAGCGAGTTGGTGTCGATATCCGGATATAGGTCAATAGGAAGCTTGGCCAGCGAGAAGAGGCCAAGGATAATCACCACCACAAAACAGAGCAGAGTGGTGATCGGGCGTTTCACCGCCGAACTGTAGATACTCATTGTCGCGGCAGTTTATTTTGCTAATTGAACTTTTGTGCCGTTAGCCAGGCGTGCATGGCCGTTGACCACCACCTTGGATCCCGACTCCACGCCTGAAAGAAGCTCATAGGTGTCGCCGAGACGCTGTCCGAGCTCCACTTTGGTATAAGTCACCGTTCCGTCGGGGTTGTAGATATATACGTAATGGTTTCCGCTGCCGGTCTGTTTGACCACAGCCTTGTCGGGCACCACCACTCGGTTGGCCTTTCCGAGATTGAGATGCACTCTACCGAACATGCCGGGGAGAACACGGCTGTCGGCGTTGGGTATGCGCACCTCTACGCCGAATGTACGGCTCTGTACGTCGACGGTGGGCATTATAGTGGTGACGGAACCCTGGAATTTCTCGTCGCCATATGTGTCGAACGTCACCACGGCGGGCATTCCCTTTCTTATGGCGGGCAATTCGCTCTCGGTGACATTTATCACCACCTTGACGGGCTGTACGCGTGCCACAGTGAGAATGGGAAGGTTTGCCGTCATGTCGCCCGGGTCATAGTTGCGGGCTGTCACCACACCGGAGATGGGGGAGGTTAGCACGGTGTTCTCGCGGGCGTTGCGCAGCGTGCGCTCTGCAGTGGCCAAGGCATTCTTGGCATTCACCAGCTGGATTTCCATCTGGTCCACCTGCTGCTTGGTGCCTCCGCCTATCTTGAAGAGCTCGAGGGCGCGGTTGTAGTTGAGCTGCACGTTCTTGAGGTTGGCGCGCGCATTGTCGACCTGCGCCTCATAGCTGAAGGTGTTCACATCGTCGAGCACGGCCACCCGTTGGCCCGCCGATACACGCTGACCCTCGTCAACGAGTATCTGTTTGATGCGGTTGGGCATCGCCGAGGATATGTTGTTGATAAGCTCGGGTTCCACAGTGGCTGTATATATGCCGTTCTGGTCCACGACCTGACTGTGTACCTCCTCCACTCTGACAGTGGGGATGCGCTCTTCTTTGGATTGCTTGCTGTCTTTTTTGTCGTCGCCGGAGCAGGATACGGCGAGAATGCTCACGAAGCCGGCGGCCGCTAATGTCGTTATATATTTTTTCATGGCGGAAATTATTTTGCTGTTGAAGAATTTACGGGGATACCGAGAGCATCCTCTTTACCGAGGAGTGCGTCGAGTTCGGAAGTAGATACGAGGAAGTTGTAGATAGCCTGGTGATAAGCGAGCTGCGAGGCGGTGTTTGCAATCTCGGCATCGCGGAGGTCGAGGTATGATGCCGCGCCTATCTCAAAGCTTTTCTGCATTATCTCATACGCCTTGCGGGCCTGTTTCATACCCTCTTCGCTGGAGGCTATCTGGCGCACCTGACGGTTGATGTTGTCCATGGCCAGGTCCACTTGCATGTTGAGGTTGTTCACGAGGTTCTCGCGCTGGAAGTCCATCTCCTGAAGCTGTATCTTGGCCTGCTTCACGGCGTTTAGACGCCCGAGGCCGTTGAAAATGGGGACGTTGAGGCCCACCGCTACATTGCTGTAGGGATTGAACTCCTGATTTTTAAAGGGGTTGCCGTTGCTCATCGACATCCAGTTGAGACCGTAGCTTATGCCGAGAGTGGGAATCCAGGCGAATTTTTTCGACTGTAGGTTCTGGCGCAGCAGCTTTGTCTGTATGTCGAGCGAACGCAGCTGCGTATTCTGCGCGAGATTTCTTTCCGTGCCGAGATGATAGCCGTACATCTCGCGCTGCATGTCCTTGAGTGTGACGTTAGGCATGACAGTCACGGCATTGTCGACGCCCATGAGCATCTTGAGCATCAGAGAAGCCTGTTTTATGGCAATGTCAGCCTGCAGGAGCTCCGGCTCATAGTTCTTGACCTGTACGGAGCTTCGGAGCACGTCGTATTCGGAGGCGGTGCCCTGTTCGAATTGTTTGCGGTAAATGTCGGCGTTCATCTGGGCCACGGCATAGTTGTCGCGCACCACATCGCGCGAGGCTATGGCCAGCAGCAGGGCGTAATAGGATTTGTTGATATTGTTCACGAGGTCAATTCTCGATGCTCTCGAAGCCTCGAGGGTCGACAGTATCTGGGTGTCGCTCATCTGGAGGGCTTTCCACAACTGTGCGTTCACCAGCGGCATCTGTGCCGAGAAACCGAAGTTCCAGTTGTTGTCCATACCCATCTTGAACTTCTGCGACTGTCCGCCAAGGTCCATGCTGACGGTCTGAAGCTCTATGGCGCGTTGATAGGAACCGCTGAAGTCAATGCTGGGCAACAGGTTGGCGAGGGTCTCGCGTTTGCTGTAGTCCATGCGTTTCACCTCCATGTC
>CABUTY010000268.1 GCA_902494595.1 uncultured Porphyromonadaceae bacterium
GTCACTTTGCCGGGCATGGTCACCGTGAAGGCATGCGACACATTGTCGGCATGGTCTTCGTCGGCGAGTATTACGGCAGCGGCAGCCAGATGGGCCACAGGCTCATTCTCGAAGCCCTTGAGCATGGGATAACCCTTGTCGTGGGCTGCGAAAGCCTCGCCGAGAGCTGCCGTGAACATCTCCGAGGTCTTCAAGCCGCGTGCATCGGCGTTGTCGGCGCGTGCCGCTCCGCCCATGCCGGCCATCTGAAGGTCGTAATAGCAGTTGGAATACTTCACGAAGGTCACAGCCGTGGCCGCATCGCCATGTATCTGACCGCACGTGTTGGCCTTCGTATCGTCGAGACATTCCACACGGCCCACATTGTAGCAGTTCACCACCTGCGTGCCGAGCTCCGTCTCCGACTTGCCCTTGTAGGGAAGACCCACGATTCCTGCCACATTGGCATAACCCGAGATGTCGCCTACGTTGAAGCAGTCGGTGATTTCGGCGGGGCCGTAGCCAATGATACCGCCAATCTTATATGCCGTGGTTGCCGAGGTACCCGTGGAGCTTACGGCGCCCACGTTGAAGCAGCGGCGGATATGGTTGCCGCCGATATCATAATAGGCATAGCCGGCGATACCGCCCACCTCATATGTGCCCGACACATTGCCGGCGTTGAAGCTGTCCTCCACAGTGAAACCTCTCATGATACCGAAGATACCTCCCACGTCGTTCTTGGTGCCGGTGACGTCGCCATAGTTGCGGGCGCCGCGGAGCGTGGCTGGATTTTTGAGGGTGCTCTTGGAATTGCCGATGATGCCGCCCACATTGATGGCACCCTTGATGGCGCCGTAGTTGGTGACGTTCACAAGCTCATGGGCATAGTCGGCGGCTGTGCCGACGATACCGCCGGCCTCGTTGGTGCCTGCCGTCACGTTGCCATGGTTCTCGCAGTTCTCCACACGCTGCTGGCGGAAGAGCTGGCCTACGATACCGCCGGCACTCGTAGTGGCCGTCTTGATGTCTCCATAGTTCTTGCAGTTGAGCACCGTTATGCATGCATCTTTCTGCGTCCACAGGTAACCGATGATACCGCCGGCGTTTGTGGAGGTGGATTCCACTTCGCCATAGTTGACATTGTCGTAACCCGGATTACCCTTTGTGGAGCCGATGATTCCGCCGCAGGAGCCTTTGGCCATGACCTTGCCACGGTTCACATTATGGTGGATGAGCACGCGGTCGGCCTCATAGTTGCCTATGATACCGCCGGCGGCATTGTTCTTGAGAGCCGTAATGGCGCCATGGTTCTCGCAGTTGTAAACCTGTGCGCCCTCCTCGCCATAGCCGACGATACCGCCTACAGTCGTCATCGAGTTGGCCGTGACGTTGCCATAGTTGACGATGTCGTGGATCTTACCCGAGGATATGCCGGCAATCATGCCCACACGCTGGTAGCCTTCGATGGAGCAGCTCTTGTCGACAGTGAAGTCGAAAATCTCGGCATTGGCGCCCACGTAACCGAAGAGACCCTTGCCGGAACCGGCTTTGCTGTCGGTCGACTGGAAGGAGGCATTCTTGATGGTATGCTTGCGGCCGTCGAGAGAGCCCTCGAAGTATGTTTGGTCGTCGCCGCACCATACCACGAGACCTTCGTCGGCAAAGTCGATGTCAGCGCCCAGGGCGAAGTACTCGCCGTAGAAGGGAGCATGGTTCTCCTCGGAATAGATGGCGAGGGTGTTCCAGTCGGCGGCATTGTTGATGATCCAGGGGTCATTCTTGAGGCCGGAGCCGTTGGCCAGCAGCTTGGGAGTGGCGAAGAGGGATGCCTCTATGGTGTATTTGCCGTCGGTGATGGTGAGGGTGCCGCGCTGTACGGCGGCAGTCTTGTCGTGCAGCAGCTTGTTGCCCTCAATCTTGTAGGAGTCGGTGGTGGCTATGGAAGCGTTGGCACCCGCGGGGAGGTTTATCAGAGCCTCGGAACGGTTGTCGAAGCGGCTCTCCACACGCGGTTCGGTAATGAACGAAACGTAACCGGCGGCGAAGAAGCGTGATGCGGGCTGGCCGGCGAAAGCCTTGAGCACGGGATACTTGCCGGCTTCGCAGAGCCAGAGGTCGCTCTTGAGCTGTGTGGGGCAAGTGCCGGCGGTGAGTTGTGCCGTGGTGAGGCCCATGCAGGTCTCCGGGCTGGTGTTGGCAACACCGGCGTTGGCGCCAAACTGGCGGTCGAAGATGTTGTCGGAGATGTTCTTGGCGCTGGATGTGCCGCAGATGGCTCCGTGGGTGAGGGCCTTCTCGCTGTCGTCGACGATACCTGTGTTAAGGTTCCCTTTCACTACGAAGTCATCGCCGGCCCAGTCGCGGCCTATGATACCGCCGATGTTGGAGGTGGCGGTGATGACAGCCTGGTTGAGGCAGTTGGTTACTGTGGCGTTGTTGTCGCCGACGATACCGCCGGCATAGCAGCAGCGCGAGGCGTCGCTGTTGAAGGGAGCCGTGAGCACGGCATTTGTCAGCAGCTTCGACGATACCTTGCCGGAGTTCTGACAGGCGTCGACGATGCCGTTGTTTTCGGCGGCGATACCGCCCACGTACATGTCGCCGCTCGTGATGGTGCCGTCGTTATAGCAGCCCGTCACGGATGCTCCCTCGCTTACTATGGAGGTGATGCCGGCGGCCGACTGATAGTAAGCCGTCACGTCGGCATGGTTCACGATATTCTCCAGCTTGCCGTTGTTGCGGATGAAGGGAGCCACATTGCTGCCACCCTCGAAGCGGCAGGTAGCGTCGAAGATGATGTTCTTCACCGTGGCGTCCTTGCCTACATAGGCCATGAAGCCGGCGAAATTATTGCTCTTGGTATCTGCGGTGATGCCGATCACCAGGTTCCTGAAGGTGTGGCCGTCGCCGTCGAGCGTGCCGTTGAAGGCATAGTTGACGCCAAGTCTGGAGTATGCCCTGAAGGTGGCCGGCATCCCGGTGAAGTCTATGTCGTTGACAATCCTGAAGTTTTTGCCTGTGAAGTCGTAACCCTCCTCGTCGACGGCTGCGAACATCTTGTCGAGGTCAGCCTTGTTCTTGATGAGGAATGGAGCTTCGGCAGTGCCGGCGCCTTCGAACATGGCGGGAGCCGTGGTGACGCGGAAGAGTTTGTATATCCTGTTGTCGGCGGAGAGGATTGCCAGCACGTCGGTGGATATGGCGGTGGCCGTCACGCTGACGTCGGA
>CABUTY010000269.1 GCA_902494595.1 uncultured Porphyromonadaceae bacterium
AGAGCCCCCATATCGGAAGTGCTCCAGGCCATAAGCATTCTCTACGGCGGAGCCACCAATTCCCCCGACGAATGCCTTGAGGTGGTGGAGAACCAGGATCTTCCTGTCACCGGCACAGGGCATCCCGATGACCCGGCACCCAGCCCCGACAAACCGGCCAAGAAACGACCCAAATGGTACGAGAAGATGCGCGACCGCATGGCTAACGCCTTCGGCAGCAATGAAGATGATTCCGACCTCCTGTAACGCTTTAACACTCCCACAATGGACACTCAAGACATATACGATATCAGCGATGCGTCGACCTTCCACAGCGAGGACAACGGCGACGACATCATCAAGGTAATAGGCGTTGGCGGCGGCGGCGGCAATGCCGTGAACTATATGTACCAGCAGAAGATACCGCACATACAGTTTGTGGTATGCAACACCGACAAGCAGGCTCTGGAGCGCTCGCCGGTGCCCAACCAGCTGCTTCTGGGCTTCGAGATCACTCACGGACTCGGGGCCGGCAACAAGCCCGAAGTGGGCCGCAAATGCGCCGAGGCAAGCGTGGAGGATATCAAAGCTCTCTTCAACGACAACACGGAGATGGTGTTCATCACCGCCACGATGGGCGGCGGTACCGGTACCGGCGCTGCTCCCGTAGTGGCCCGCGTAGCAAAGGAAGCCGACATTCTTACAATCGGAATTGTTACCGTACCTTTCTATTTCGAAGGCGAGAAGAAAATCCTCAAGGCTCTCGAAGGCGCCAAAGAACTCAAGAAACACGTGGACGCGCTGCTGATTATCAACAACGAGAACCTCATAGAGCTATACAGCGACCTCAATTTCTTCAACGCCTTCAACAAGGCCGACGACACGCTGGCAAACGCCGCCAGGTCAATCTCCGAGATAATCTCCGAATCGTGCTACATCAATGTGGACTTCCAGGATGTGAAGACCACACTGAAGGATTCCGGGTCGGCAATCATAGCCACGGCCATAGGCGAAGGGGAGCACCGGATAACCAACGCCATAAAGAACGCGCTCCACTCCCCTCTTCTGAAAGCCCACGACATAAACACCTCCAAGCGTCTGCTGCTTAAGTTCATGTGCTCGCGCGACAGCAAGAACCCCATACGCGCCGAGGAAATAGCGGAAATCACCAGCTTTACCTCCAAACTCTCGGGCATCGACGTGAAATGGGGTATCGGCGACGACCCGTCATTGGGCGACAAGGTGAAGATCACCGTGCTCGCCTCCGGGTTCGATGTCACGATATCGGAAGGCGACCAGAAGAAGACGATAGTCATCGAGAACGACAAGCCGCAACGCGCCGAAGCATCCCAGAAACAGAAAGAGGAACAGAAGGAGATAGCCCAGGTATACGGCGTGGAGAAAGTGAAGCAGCAGCAGCAACTCGCCGCCAAGCTCAAATATGCCGTGCTGAAACCCTCGCAGTTCGACGACCATGAGGTGATTGCCCTCCTCGAGAGAGTGCCTATACACAAGCGGCCGGCTCACTTCAACGACGACCTCAACAATCTCTCCAATGTGCCGGCTCCCGACAAGACAAGGAAAAACGATGACGCCGCCAAATCCGACATCATCTCTTTCTGAGCGCCAAGGGAATCCGATAACGAATCAACGTCTATAACAATATAACACACTACACAAGAGACATCCGGAGGTCATCACGACCGCATGAATATGGAAAATACTTTTACAATGGTAGCCAAGACCTTCAAGGGTCTGGAACCGGTATTGCGCGACGAGCTGTTGAGCCTGGAGGCTCAGAACGTTGAGATGGGTAACCGCATGGTCAGTTTCGAGGGAGACCTCGAGCTGATGTACCGTGCCAATCTGAGTCTGCGCACGGCGCTGCGTATTCTCAAGCCGATAGAGAAATTCACCGCCTGCGACACCGACGAGCTCTATGATATAGTACGCGATATAGAATGGGAGAAATACATGAGCGCCGACTCTACATTCGCCATCGACGCCACCGTCAACAGCAGCGAGTTCACCCATTCGCGGTTCGTGACCTACCGTGTTAAGGATGGTATCGTCGACCATTTCCGCGACCTTGAGGGGGATCGACCTTCCATACGCGTTAGCGGTTATGACTTCCTTTTCAACGTACACATCGACGGCGAGCGCGTCACCATCTCCCTCGACTCGAGCGGCGAGCCTCTGAGCAAGCGCGGTTACCGCGAAGAGTCGACTGAGGCGCCCATCAACGAAGTGCTGGCCGCCGGAATTATCATGACCACCGGCTGGCGCGGCGACTCCAACTTCATCGACCCAATGTGCGGCAGCGGCACTTTCCTCATCGAAGCTGCCCTGATTGCCGCAAACATCAATCCCGGTATCTACCGCAAAGGATTCGCCTTTGAAAAATGGCCCGACTTCGACAATGAGCTCTTCGAGGAGCTATACAACGACGACAGCGCCGAGCGGCCTTTTGACTTCAAAATATATGGCGGCGACATCGACGCCGAAGCTGTGGCTGTGGCGCGCAAAAACATCAAAAACGCCCAGGTCGACGATATGGTGGAAATCTCATGCCGTCCCATGGCCGACTGTATTGACAATCCAGAGCCCGGTTGCCTCGTGATGAACCCTCCTTACGGCCATCGACTCAAACAGGAGGACCTTACGGAAATGTTCCGCAACATCGGCAACTGTCTCAAACGCAATTTCCCCGGCTGGAACGCCTGGATTATCGGCCCTGACATCGAGGACTTCGACAACATAGGTCTCAAACCGTCGATGAAGATACCCCTGCTCAACGGGTCGCTGGAATGCTCTCTGCGGGAATATGTGCTCTTCGACGGATATTACAACGACTTCCGGGCCAAGGGAGGCACGGTGAAAGGTTTCGACGACGACTATCGCGCCAAGGAGCCCAAGAAGATGCGCCGCATCTCCGAGGATGAATGGAAATCCGAAACGCGCAAGTTCGGCGACCATAAGCCCAAGGGGAAACCTTATGAAAAGCGCGACAACAAGTCGACCGACAAACGCGACAAGAAACCATACGATAAGCGCGACGGGAAGCCGTATGAGAAACGCGAAGGAAAACCCTTCGATAAGCGCGACGGGAAACCCCACGAGAAACGTGAAGGAAAGCCTTTCAACAAGCGTGACGGTAAACCATTCGAGAAGCGCGACGGGAAGCCTTTCAACAAGCGCGACGGC
>CABUTY010000270.1 GCA_902494595.1 uncultured Porphyromonadaceae bacterium
CTATGCCCGAAATGATGCCCTAGCAGAAGAAGCTCATCAATATGCAGCGTATGCAGCAGCGTCAGATGGAGCGTCAGCAGATGCAGCAGATGCAGCATCAGTACGACCTGTCGGGAATAGTCACGGCCTCCGGCCTTCTCGAGGTGATGCCCGACGGCTACGGATTCCTGCGCAGCAGCGACTATTATTATCTCGGCAGTCCCGACGATGTTTACGTTACGCCGCAACAGATAAAGGAGCTGGGTCTCAAGACCGGTGATGTGGTGGAAGGCACCATCCGCCCGCCAAGAATCGGCGAGAAATATTTTCCGTTGTGTTCTGTGCATAGCGTCAACGGCCTGGAACCTGAGCACCTTCGCGACAGAGTGGCCTTCGAGCATCTTACGCCGCTTTTCCCCGACGAGAAGTTCAATCTTACCCGTGGCCGTGCCATGAACATCTCGACGCGCGTGGTCGACATGTTCGCCCCCATAGGCAAGGGACAGCGCGCGCTGATAGTGGCACCCCCGAAAACAGGTAAGACAATCCTTCTGAAGGATATAGCCAACGCCATAGCCGAGAATCATCCCGACACATATATCATCATGCTCCTCATCGACGAGCGTCCCGAGGAGGTTACCGACATGAGCCGCAGTGTGAATGCCGAAGTGATAGCATCCACGTTCGACGAGCCTGCGGAGCGGCACGTGAAGATTGCCGGGCTTGTGCTCGAGAAGGCCAAACGTCTTGTGGAGAGCGGCCACGATGTGGTGATTATGCTCGACTCCATCACCCGTCTGGCACGCGCTTACAACACGGTGTCGCCGGCCAGCGGCAAGATTCTTTCCGGCGGTGTCGACGCCAACGCCCTGCAGCGCCCGAAACGCTTCTTCGGCGCCGCACGTAACATCGAGAACGGAGGCTCCCTAACAATAATAGCCACCGCACTTACCGAGACTTCTTCCAAGATGGACGAGGTGATTTTCGAGGAATTCAAGGGTACAGGCAATATGGAGCTGCAGCTCGACCGCAAGCTCTCCAACAAGCGCATATTTCCGGCCGTCGACATCACGGCAAGCTCCACGCGCCGCGACGACCTCCTGCTCCCGCAGGAAACCCTCAACAGAATGTGGGTGCTCCGCAATTACCTTTCCGACATGAACTCCGTGGAGGCCATGGAGTTCATCAAGAAACGGATGGAGATGACGCGTACCAACGAGGAGCTGCTTGTCACCATGGATAAGTAAATGAACAGTTTCGGACATATCATACGGCTTACGACTTTCGGGGAGAGCCATGGGCCGGCCATGGGGGGAGTTCTTGACGGACTCCCTCCGCGGGTTTATATCGACAGGGAGCAGCTTGACGCTGCACTGGCACGCCGCCGGCCGGGACAGCAGCCGCTGACGTCGACACGTCGTGAACCCGACACCGTGGAGATTCTGTCAGGCATAGGGCCGGGTAGCGTCTCGCTGGGTACACCCATCGGATTCATAATACGCAACAGGGATGCCCGTAGCGGCGATTATGAGGCATATGAGGGACGTTTCCGCCCTAACCATGCCGATTTTACCTACTGGCACAAATATGGCATCCATGACTTTCGTGGAGGAGGAAGGGCAAGTGCCCGGGAAACGGTGTCCTGGGTTGTGGGAGGAGCATTGTGCAGTCAATGGCTTCAAGGTGCCGGCATCAGTGTCACGGCATCTTTCCGCGAGATGCTGCCGGTGGCAGAGGCCGCCGCGCATGGCGACAGCGTCGGAGGTGTGGTGGAAGGCCGCATTTCCGGACTCCCCGTGGGGGTTGGTGAGCCGGTGTTCGACAAGCTCCACGCCCGGCTGGCTTACGCCATGATGAGTATCAACGCCGCAAAGGCTTTTGAATATGGCGACGGTTTCCGCAGTGCGCAAATGACCGGCAGCGAGTCGGCCGACCTTTTCAACACCCGTGAGGGAGAGCCTGTGTGTGCCTCGAACCATTCCGGAGGTGTGCAGGGGGGCATCTCCAATGGTATGGATGTGAATTTCAGAGTGTATTTCAAGCCTACGCCTACGATAATGCAGCCTATGCGAAGTATCGACACGGAAGGCAACGAGTGCGTGATTCCTCCCAAGGGGCGTCACGACCCGTGCGTTGCAATCCGTGCCGTCCCGGTGGTGGAGGCCATGGCATGGCTCACCATAGCCGACCTCGTGAGACTGAAAGGATGACCCATGAATCCCTATTACAAGGATTACGCTGAATATCTCGCGGAGATTTTCCCGGGTAAAAAGCTGCAGAAGCTGTCGGTCAATACGGGAGGAGGATGTCCTAACCGCGACGGCACTCTCGGCACCGGGGGCTGTATCTATTGCAACAATCGCTCGTTCACGCCGGCATATTGTTTCGGAGTATCTGGAGTCAGGGCGCAACTCGAGGCCGGCAAGCGATTCTTCCGGCGGAAGTACCGGGATATGGAATATCTCGCTTACTTCCAGTCGTTTACGAGCACATATGGTTCCGGGTTGGCCGCGAATCTGGACGAGGCGATGGCTACCGAAGGTATAAGGGGAGTGGTAATCGGAGGGCGTCCCGATTGTCTTGGTGATGAGGTGCTTGATATTCTGCATCGTGCAGGCGAGATGATGCCGATATTTGTGGAGATAGGTGTGGAGACTCTTCATGACGCCACACTTGCAAGGATTCATCGGGGCCATGATGCTGCCACGGCGGTAAAGGCCATTGAGAGGACGGCTGCGGCAGGACTCCATACCGGCGTGCATCTGATAGCCGGACTCCCCGGCGAGGCGAGGGAAATGATGCTCGAGACCATCGACGGAATATGTGGCCTTCCCGTGGAATCGATAAAGATGCATCATCTGCAGGTGCTCCGTGGCTCTCAGCTCCATGGAATGGTGGAGAGTGGGGAAGTGGAGGTAGCTCCGTGGAAGCTGGAAGAGTATCTTGAATTCTGTTGCGATGTGGTTGCCCGGATTCCGGAACATATAGCTGTAGAGCGATTTCTCGCGCAGGCTCCCCCGGAGATGGTGGTGGCGCCCAGATGGAATATCAGGAATTATGAGTTCGTGCATCGTCTGCATAAGGCTCTGTTCCTTAAAAATTGTTCACGCAGGGGTCGCAGGCTTTAGACGATTTTCGCCATGCAGGTGAGGGAACATAGCGGGCTATGTGACTGAACCAAAGGGTGAAAAGCGTCAA
>CABUTY010000271.1 GCA_902494595.1 uncultured Porphyromonadaceae bacterium
GCCGTCGTTGAGTTTGTCGCAGAAAGCGGTGGTGGCTCCCGGTGTCACGTAATAGTCGTACATCACCGTGGAGTGGGGGATTTTGGGAATACCGGCGGCGCGGACATACTTATGGAAAGTTGTGTCGATGGACTGGGCGGCGTGGTCGTGGGTGTGGGTGTCGCCCGTACACGACACGGCCATCGTCTCGTTGACTATATTAGCCATGTCGCCACTGTTGAGATGGGCGAGATAGCTGCCAATCTTGCTGACGGCCAGGTCGGCCTCCTCGGCGCTGTTGACGGGGAGAGTGCCTACGCCTACGTCCATAGGGGAGTTGTAGAGCGACGGGGCAACATTATCGGCGGTCATGCCGTAGAAGTCGAGGGCTATGGAGAGGGCGCGTCCGGCCTGGGTGCCCCCCTCCTGGAAGCCGATGATGAAATTGTCGGGATTTCCGTTGCGCAGTATGTCGCGGACATCGCTGCGTATCGGCCCGAAAAGCATCACATTCTTCAGAACCCGGTCGCCATTCTCGTAGAACATCTTGGTGCACAGGCGCAGTGCCATCGGGTCGACATTGCCGCTGGAAAACTCGTTGTAAACATCATTTACATCGAGCACCAGGGTGAGCGTGCCGTCATATTTCTTGTGCAGCTCGGCAATCTTGTCGGCCTGCTGACGGAACTCCGGCGTGGTGTAGATGATGAACTCGTAAGGCTCGTATTTGAGGGCATGGATGTTCTGGTTGACTATTTCCTGCGGATTTGTCACGCCATACTGGGTCTTCTCGGGATTGATGAAGACCAGTTCCTGGATGTCTTTGTCCTGCTGCAGCCATGCGCGGGAGTCGGTAGCGGCCATTACCGTAGGATGTATAGGGTCGGTAACGTCGAAGCCCATGCAACCCTGGGGAATGGCGACGAAGCCACCCGGTTTGTTGCCAAGTATTCCGAGACGTTCCTGACGCATTGTCGAGGTGGCCTTGCGGATGTCCTTGTCATAGGTAAGAATCCATTTGTCGAGCCATGCGTCGTCGACCCACGGCTCATTGCTCGATATGGTTATGTCCACATTCCCCGAGGGGAGCGACACGCTGTCGACGCGATAGGTGCTGAGCTGAGACACATTCTCGGTGCCGGGTACCCATGACTCCTTTTTGCCGTTCAGGGCTACTGAGAAGCTGCCCGGAGGTGTCAGGGTCTTCTCCGTGACCCACACCATGATGTCGGCGCCAAGACTGCCCATGCAGTTGTCGGCCATAAGCGCCGGACGCACCGTCCATGACTTCAGGGGTTCGTCGATGATGCTGTATTCCCAAAAATATTGTCCTGAATTGTGGTTGCCGAAGAGCACATCCTTTTCATGAAGGGAATAGCCGTACCCTACGGATGCATCTACGGGATTGTCGGCGACATCGCCGGATGTAGCCATGAGCAGGGGAGTGCCGTAGTCGGTCAGGTAATAATGGCTGCGGGTGTTGTAGATGTTCATCTCGCCGGCCACGTATCCTTCATCGGTAAGTTTGGGATCGTTGAGGCCTATGGCGTAGAAGTAGAGCTTGTCGTCCTTATGGAGCACGGCCACCTGTTCCGGGTCGTCGGGCTGGGTTTTCAGGTCCGCTTCCATGAGATGCAGGGGACGGAAGCGGCCGCCTTCGCCATATACCGACACCTGTGCCGGATTGCTGAAGCCCATTTCGCGCAGCGTGGCATAGCTTATCTCGTGGATGCCGCTCTTGGCTGTCTTTACCTTTACCCATTTCCCCTTGGCCAGCACCGACTGCGACTGGAATTTATAGTTGCGCTGTGCCGCCAGTCCCGTGGGGAAGGCCAGCGTCAGCGCCAGCGTCAGGAGTATTCTGTTCACTATCTTTCTGCTCATCGTATGTTTATGTCCAATATTGCGGAATGTTCCGGATTGTTGTCTGTTGCTATAAGTTTGTCGCCAATAGAGGCAGGTAATCCCGAGGGATGAAGAGCTGCGAGAATCACGTCACCATTCTTGAGGGTGATGTCCCGGCTGAGGAGCTGTAGGATTTCGCCGATGTCGCGGCGCATCATTGCCGCACGGTAAGAGAGCCTGTTGGCGCCGCATTCGAGGGTGAATATGGTGTCGGCGATAGTATCGGCGATGTTTTGAGCTTCACGCCATGGGGAGAGGAAGCAGCTCTTGTCGAAGGCCGTTGCCGCCGCCCAAGGGAGACCGTCGCGGCGACGGCTTGCCAGAAGTCCGGCGCTGATCACGTTGCATCCCAAGCCCACGGCGTCTATGTATCGCGCCGCGTAGCGGGGAGCAATCCCTTTGCCGAGCCTGCCAACACGCACCGCCAACGACGGCATGATGCGGAAATCATCGCCGAAGTCGGGCACGAAAAAGGGCTGGCACGTATGTAGCTGGCTCGAGTCGGGAAGCTCGTACCATACCGGCTCTACACCTTCCCCGTAAGGGGAAACGTCACAAATACCGCCGTAATTGCGGGCTACTGCAAAAATCTTCATAGCCTAATTCTGAAGCCTGTTGTATATTATGGCGAGGTGGGCGTATATGGAGGTGTTGGCCATCACCACACCCTCTGCCACCTTCACACGGTAAGGGGTGAAGTTCCAGATAGCCTTGACACCTGCGGCGATGGCAGCGTCGGCGGCCTCCTGGGCGGCTTCCGCCGGCACCGTGAGTATGCATATGTCGGCCGGCTCGCGGCCCATCACCTCCTCGATGTCGTCGAGATGATATACCGGCACGGGCATCTCGCTGCTGCCCACCACGTCGGGGTTTATGTCGAAACCGGCTACGGTCTGCAGGCCATAGTTCGAGAGGCCGTTGTCGCGTAGCAGAGCGCCGCCGAGACTCCCCACGCCCACCACGTAAGCCTTGTGGCTCTTGTGGAAGCCCAGCAGGTCGGTGAGGGCGTCGGCAAGCACCGGAACCTCATAGCCTATGCGCGTCTTGCCGCGCAGGTTGAGAAACGACAGATCCTTGGCAATCTGCGAGGCGTCGACGTTGAGGGCGCGTGCTATGCGCGTCGACGACACATGGCTTTCGCCACGCGCCCGAAGTATCTCGACATATGCCAGATACCATGGCAGCCGCCGCAATGTGGGTTCGGGCAGTATCATTGAGCTGTCACTGCAAGACGGTTAGTCTGCGAGGTCCATTGGCCGCGGGCGGTGCGCACCAGTGCCTTGTAGAGGTA
>CABUTY010000272.1 GCA_902494595.1 uncultured Porphyromonadaceae bacterium
CACTGCTCTACAAGCTCGTCGACGTGCTCATAGCCAAGATGGGAGAGGCTTATCCCGAACTGCCGGCACAGGCCACGCTGATAAAGAAAGTGATAAAGGAAGAGGAAGAGTCGTTCCTGCGCACTCTCGACAACGGCATAAAGCTTCTCGACTCTATAGTGGCCCGTACGGTCAAAGCGGGCGGCAAGACCATCTCCGGCGAGGATGCCTTCACGCTCTACGACACCTACGGATTCCCCCTCGACCTCACGGAGCTGATACTCCGCGAGCAGGGACTCGAGATTAATGTCAAGGGGTTCGAGGCCGAGATGGAGAAGCAGAAGCAGCGCGCCCGCAACGCCGCCGCCGTGGAGAACTCCGACTGGACCGAGGTCAACGACGGCAACGCGGAGTTCGTGGGTTACGACACCACCGAAACTCCCGCCAGAGTGCTCCGCTACCGCAAGGTGAAGCAGAAGAACAAGGAGTATTACCAGATAATGCTCGACAAGACACCTTTCTACAGCGAGATGGGCGGACAGGTAGGCGACAGCGGCTGGCTCATAGCGCCCGATGGCGAGAAAATAGAGATTTTCGACACCAAGCGCGAAAACAACACTGCCGTGCACCTCACGCGCAAGATTGCCGCCGACATGAGCGGCGAATTTACCGCCGTGGTGAATAAAGAGAAGCGTGCCGACACGTCGGCCAATCACTCGGCGACGCATCTCCTGCACCAGGCTCTCCGTGAAGTGCTCGGCACGCACGTGGAGCAGAAAGGATCACTGGTCACTCCCGAAGGACTGCGTTTCGACTTCTCGCATTTCCAAAAGATGACCTCCGAGGAGATTCGCAAGGTAGAGCATCTTGTGAACCGTCGTATCCGCGAGGCCATGCCGCTTCAGGAATGCCGCGACCTGCCTATTGCGGAGGCCCGCGAGATGGGTGCCATGGCTCTCTTCGGCGAGAAATATGGCGACAAGGTACGCGTGATCCGTTTCGGCGACTCCGTGGAGCTGTGCGGCGGCACACACGTGGCCAATACCGGTAACATCGGCATGTTGCGGATTCTCAACGAGAGCTCCATAGCCGCCGGCATCCGCCGCATCGAGGCCGTAACCGGCAAAGGCGTAGAGGATATGCTCGACTCCGTGCAGGATGTGATGTCGGAAATAAGCGCTCTGCTCGGCAATTCCAAGGATATCCGTGCCAACATACAGAAGGCCATTGCCGAAAATTCGGAGCTCCGCAAGGAGGTGGACAAATTCATGAGCGAACGCACCGAGGCCCTCATCAAGGAAGTGGAGGAAAAGACCAAGGTTATGAAGGGCGTCAAAGTAGCATTCCTGGGAGGTCCGCGACTGGCTGAAGCCGTGAAGAACGTGGCCTTCGCCATACGCAAGAATGCCGACGGCCCCACGGTATTCGTAGGACTTACGCTTACCAACGGCAAACCCATGATTACCATAGCCCTGAGCGACGAGCTCGTCAAGGAAGGCTACAATGCCGGGCAGATAGTGCGCGAGGCCGCCAAGCTCATCAAGGGTGGCGGCGGCGGTCAGCCCTTCTTCGCCCAGGCCGGCGGCAAAGACCCCGACGGCCTCTCCGCGGCCAAAGACAAGATAATGGAACTGCTACATCTCGACTGATTATAGAGCACGTTTCTTATGTCGCCCGATGACTTGAAAATAAGGCAAAGACTGCTGCCGTCGCGTTATGGATGGGCAGTCTTTGCCGTTTCATTTCTGGTGATGTTCCTGGCTGCAGGCATCATCATGCAGATAATGTCGGGGCTTATCCATGATGCCCGTGCCCGTATCCTGACGGTGTCGGTGCTGCAGGGGGCGTTGATATTCGTGACTCCGGCATTCATCACATGGTGGCTTACGTCGGCACGCCCGGCTGCCGCCATGGGTATCGACAGGTGCGTCGCCCCGCGATGGGCGTTATGGGCCATAGTGTTATATCTGCTCGCTTATCCGGCAATCGACCAGACAACTTTCTGGAACGACCACCTTCATCTGCCGGCATCCATGTCGCAGATAGAACAGACCTTCCGCAACTGGGAGGACTCAGGTGCCGTGGCCACACAAGCCATTCTCGACACCTCCTCCATAGGCGGTCTGATTGTGAACATTCTGATAATAGGAGTGTTCACGGGCTTTGCCGAAGAAACGTTTTTCCGCGGCGGCCTTCAGAAGCTGTTCATCCGCAGCGGTATGGGGGCGGCCGGCGCCATAATAGTGTCAGCTCTGATATTCAGCGCCGTCCACATGCAGTTTTTCGGCTTCATACCCCGCACTCTGTTAGGGGCCATGTTCGGCTACGTATATTACCGCACGGGGTCATTATGGGCCGGCGCCGGCCTTCATGCCCTCAACAATTCGATAGTGGTAGTGAGCGCATGGCTCACGAACAGAGAACTGTTGGATGCCGACATCGACAGCATGTTCTTCACTACCGGCGGTTTCCCCTGGCTTTTCGCCGCCAGCTGTGCTGCTTCCATACTCTTGATATGGTTTACCGAAATCTCATCCCATAAAAAGCATTGACATTATGCCCTCTTTAGCCGACGCGCGCAAAATAGTGGCCGATATAAGGAAGAAAGCCATAGAACCGCTATATCTTCTGTATGGCGAGGAGCCATATTTCATCGACCTGATTGTCGATGCCCTCGTGGAGCACACGGTGGTGCCTGAAGACCGCGACTTTAACCTCAGCATGTATTACGGCTATGAGACAAATGCCGACACTGTTGTCAACAGCGCCCAGCAGTTTCCCGTGTTCGCCGACCGTAAGCTGGTGGTGCTGAAGGAGGCGCAGGCCATGGATAAGGCGAAGACCGAGCTGGAGAAAATCGTGCCCTACACTCAGAAGCCCAACACCAAAGCCACTCTCGTGATTACCTATAAGAGCGACAAGACGGCGGCCGTGACGACATTGGCAAAGGCGGTGAAGAAGGCCGGCGGCGTGGTCCTCAAGTCGGAGGTGCCCCGCTCTTATGAACTCCCCGCTTTTGTCAAGGACTATTGCCGCGAGCGGAAAGTAGCCGTCGACGACAATGCCGTCAACATGCTCTGCGAATACATAGGCGCTCCCCTCAGCAAGCTCTTCGGCGAAATCAACAAGCTGATTCTCATCACATCTGCCGCCCGACGCATCACGGCCGAAGACGTGGAGAAACATATCG
>CABUTY010000273.1 GCA_902494595.1 uncultured Porphyromonadaceae bacterium
AGTAGAGGATAGAGGTTGGGACCTAAGAAGAGGGTCATTGATGCCGGCGTGGCGCTGTTCCAGTCATAGTCGGAAATCTTGGCTTGCGCCGCGAAAGTCTTCAGATAGTCGGAGTTCTTGAGCACGGTGCTCTGTAAGTCGGCGGTATTGAAGACGGTGCCGGCTATCATTACCGATGAGAAGAACTGGTTCTTGAAGCCTATCCATTTGACTTTTGCCTGGCGTTCCTCGGTATCGTCCTTGGCTTCGCTGAGGTTTTCCACAGAACCGCCGGCATATTTGTAGTAAATGGCGGAGTTGCGTTCCTCGAACATCCGGCCCGTTTCCTGACGGCGGAGGTCCTGGCTCCAGCTGAAGCCGAGTGTGCGGTTGTTGCTCTGCGCTATGGGCGCCATGTTTTTCTGCACGATGTCCATCTTCACCAGATAGCTGTCGCCCTTGGCCAGAGTGTAGCGTATTCCCCAGTATGTGTCGGGGCCGAACTCGAGGGCCATGAGCACCGTGGAGTCGTTAAGCTGTCGGGGAGTGAAATAGAGGTCGGCGGTCTCCACGGCATTGGGGAGGGGAAGCTCGAAGCTGAAGCTGTTCTTGTCGCCCTCGAAGAGCACCACCTTATGCTTGGTGCGGTTGGTTTCGTCGCCATTGTACTCGGTGTCGTACTTCTTGAGTTCGGCGCGTGTTATGGAGCCGGTCAGAGAGCTGAGCTGCAGCTTGAGGACGTCGTTCTCAAGATTGACGGTTTTGTTGTTGCCCGACAGGAATCGGCTGAACTTGCCATAGCGGCCTATGGCCTGTGTCTCGTTTCTTACAGTCTGTATGGCCTTGGCCTGTTCGGCCACCGTCATTTTGGTGGTATCGGCGTTGGCGATGTCGGCCCAGTCGATGTTGCGGCCTTCCACGGTGACGAAGCCTGTGACCACACCATTGTCGAGGGTAAGGTTCACGCCGTTCTGAGCCAGGTTATATGCCCCGGGATGGTCAGCCACGGGCTTGCCGTGCTCCCGGATGTTGTTTACGAGCCATTCGCGGTCCTGCGTGGTCAGTGAGTCCACGCTCACGTTTACCGGCGCCTCTGCCGTCACGGAAGGCTTCTCGGCCTCCCCTTCCGTATTCGACTGCTCCTTGGGACTCAGCCACATGAAGAGCACGAAAACCGCCAGCATCAGCAGCAGAGCGTTGAGTGTATTCTTATCCATGGGTTATTGCTTTTTCTCTTTGCCGTAGGTTATGGCAGCTTTTATGAAGTCTACGAAAATAGGATTGGGGTGAAGCACTGTCGATGAGTATTCGGGATGGTACTGGGTGCCTATGAACCAGCGCATGCCGGGAATTTCCACCACTTCCACCAGGCCGGTGTCGGGGTTGCGTCCAACGCATTTCATGCCTGCCTTCTCGAAGTCGGCGAGGAAGTCGTTGTTGAACTCGAAGCGGTGTCTGTGGCGTTCGCTGATGGTGGTCGCGCCATAAGCAGCGGCAGCCTTGCTCCCCTCTTCGAGTCGGCATTCGTAGGCCCCCAGTCGCATCGTCCCTCCCATATTGGAGATGCTTTTCTGCTCCTCCATAAGGTCAATCACATTATAGGGGGTATGGGTGTCCATCTCTGTGCTGTTGGCATCTTTGAGACCCAGCACGTCGCGGGCGAACTCTATCACCATGCACTGCATGCCGAGGCATATGCCGAAAGTGGGCACATCGTTCTCGCGGCACCACCGCAGGGCTGTGAACTTTCCTTCTATGCCGCGCTGGCCGAAGCCGGGGGCGATGATTACTCCGTCCATATCCCTGAGCTGTCCGTCGACATTGGCGTCGGTGACCTTCTCGGAATTGATGTATACCACGTTGACCTTGTGGTCGAGGTATGTGGAGGCCTGCATAAGGCTTTCGCATATCGACTTATAGGCATCCTGGAGCGCAACATATTTGCCCACGAGGCCGATGTTGACGGTTTTGTCGGCGGAGGCCAGTTTCTCGAGGAATGTATTCCATCGGGAGAGGTCGGGTTCGGGACCCGGTTCGGTGCCGGTAATGTCGAGCACGAGGCCGTCGAGGTTCTGGGCATGCATGGCCAGCGGCACCTGGTAGATGGTGGGTTGGTCGAGGCTCTCTATGACGGCTTCCGGAGCAACGTTGCAGAACTGTGCCACCTTGCGGCGCATGGTCGCCGGCAGCTCCTTTTCCGTGCGCAGCACGAGGATGTCGGGCTGTATGCCAAGGCTCTGCAGCTGCTTGACGCTGTGCTGCGTAGGCTTCGTCTTCAATTCCTTGGCGGCTTTCAGGTAGGGTACGTAGGTGAGGTGTATGAAAAGGGCGTTTTTACCCATCTCCCATTTGAGCTGACGCACAGCCTCCAGAAAGGGTGTCGACTCTATGTCGCCGACGGTACCGCCGATTTCTGTGATTACGAAGTCGTATTTGCCGGTGTTGCCCAGCAGCTTCACATTGCGCTTAATCTCGTCGGTGATGTGGGGAATGATCTGCACGGTCTTGCCCAGATAGTCGCCGCGGCGTTCCTTGTCGATGACGCTCTGGTATATGCGTCCGGTGGTAACATTGTTTGCGCGGGTGGTGCGGATGTCGGTAAACCGCTCGTAGTGACCCAGGTCAAGGTCGGCTTCATGACCGTCGACGGTGACATAGCATTCGCCATGCTCGTAAGGATTCAGGGTGCCGGGGTCGATGTTTATGTAGGGGTCGAACTTCTGGATGGTCACTTTATACCCGCGGCTCAGAAGAAGCCGTGCAAGAGAGCTCGACAATATCCCTTTTCCAAGCGAGGATACTACTCCGCCTGTCACAAATATGTATTTTGTTTCCACGTTGTGTGATGTTTAATCTCGAAAGGTCACGCCCGTTCATGACAGGACATGACATTTCAAAGTGCAAAGTTACACACAAATCCGCTAATTGCCAAAACCGCGGCTCAAGCCTTTTTTGCGGTGCATTTACAATTTTGCTTCTCTCTGCCTTCGGCTCGGTTTGGGAAATCACAGAACAGAACCGGAACGACGCTGATGACTCACAGGACTTTCAGCTACACTAATTTAGGCTCTGTTCCTTAAAAATTGTTCACGCAGGGGTCGCAGGCTTTAGACGATTTTCTCCATGCAGGTGAGGGAACATAGCGGGCTATGTGACTGAACCAAAGGGTGAAAAGCGTCA
>CABUTY010000274.1 GCA_902494595.1 uncultured Porphyromonadaceae bacterium
GCTGCTGGGAGCGCGGTGTGAACATTCTTCCTTTGGAGCCGCCGAAAAAGGCACCGAGGCCATTGTTGTTCTGGTTCTGGCGGTTCTGGCGGCGAGGACTTGTCTGGAAAAGGTCGAGAGGAAGCTCACCGCTTCCTGCGGGATGCTGTTTGGACGTATTCTGTTCGGGAGCCGGTTGCGCGTCATTTTCCTGTTCGGTGCTGGCAGCTTCCATTTCAGGTTGTACGGTAGCAGGTTGCGGAACCGAGTTTTCATCCACCGGCGTCTCGGACACTGCAGTCGCGGCACTTTCAACGGCACCGGTTTCCGGCTGCGCCACCGGCTCTGCTGCGGCTGCCACAGGAGTCTCTTCTGGTTTTGCCTTGGGTTTTCTGCCCCGTTTTTTAGGTGCGGGAGCCGGTGTCTCCCCCTCGGCGGCGGGAGCGGTAGCCGGCTGAGCGGCAGGAGCAGCCTCGGCCTCCGGTTTCACCTTCGGCTTGCGGCCCCTTTTCTTGGGAGCCGGAGCCTCGCCGTCGGCGGATGCGGCTGCCTCCGTAACTGCTTTGGGCTTACGGCCTCGCTTTGACTTTATCTTGGCCATCTCATCCTTGGCTTCCTGAACAGACGAATGATCGATTATATAATATACCACATCCTCCTTGCCGGATTCAGCAGCTTTTTTCATACCCATCGCCAAGGCTTGCTCGCGCAGCTGAGCCTCGTCGCTCGACATGAGTTCTTCGTAACTTTGCATAATATTCTTTTGGATTACGGACCAATAGTCCGCGCGTTGCCTTACAAATGATATAGAAAGGTCTTGTTCATCCGCATACCCACAGTTGACCGAGGAGGGTCAGAAAGGCACGGGACAGGGAATAAATAATTGAATTGGGATTTGTATCCGTGGGACACATATATAACGCGTCATGCCTCGGAAATACTCCACAAAATTACAGATTTTTTTTGAACTGTGCAAGAATCGGGGGTCAAACAGGGCCAAATAGGGTCCAAACCCGTCACATCTTCGTCTGGTGACGGCGCAGGAATGAGAAGATGGTATCGTAGGCGGCCTCTCTGTGACGCGGCAGGCTGAGTATCAAGTCATGAATGCCGCTGTCGATGGCGCATACCTCCCTGACCTTGCCCAGCTTCTCACCCCTCTTCTGAAGCTCCGCCGGGTCGAGCACGCAGTCGCCGGTCATGAACTCCGGCGTCCATCCGCACCCCTTCACTTTGCGCGAGCTGTGCATCACCAGAATGGGCACTGCTATGTCGCCGGCATGCTTCATGAGCTTAGACTGTGCTCCGTTGATGCTTCCTATCCAGCTATAGGTCACCGGTGGCGAATATATCATCTTCCAGTCGGTATTGTATTCCCATTCTCCATGATATTGCCGGAGCAGACTGTAGGCATAGCCGTCGCAATGCGCCTGCTTTACCTTCGCATCGGGAAACATCTTCCCCAGGAATCCTATAACCGGCGCTCCCACATTCCTGACTATGGGAGAAAAATTCCACTCGAGGAATGGGGAGTCGGTTACAATTCTGTCTATGCCGGGATTCTTCCCCTTGACGGCGCCATAATAAGCCACGGTAAGGCCGCCTGTGCTGTGCCCGCTGAGGGTTATGTCGATATTTCCGTCACGCCGTATCTGCGACAATGCAGAATCAATGTCCTCGAAATATTCGCTCTGGTGTCTTACATTGAAGGGATATTGCCATGGCTGCCAGCTGCGGCCATAGCGTCGAAGGTCAACGGCATAGAAATTATAACCGCTGTCGACGAAACGCTCGCCCATCTCTTTCTGGAAAAAGTAATCGTTGAATCCATGCACGTACAGGTAAGCCCTCTTCACGCCGGGCTTGCCGCTGAGTTTGCGTATGATTGTGCTGCGGCAGGGGCCGTCGAATGCCTTCCCATGGTTCACATACCGGGATTCATAACCCTCCAGTATGTCGGGATGCCAGTCAAGGTCGGTGGTATAATACACTGGGCCTTTGTATTTCTCGGGGAAATGCCATTCGGCCCACAAGGCCGGAACCAGCATCATCGCCAGCATAAGCAATACGTATATCTTTCTCATAATCAGTGTAACCGGGTTTTTCTAAAAACGCCGCCCGGGGCGTCTTTGTTTTATTCGTCATGGAATTGAACGCGCTCTAACCACGGGCTGCCGCATTCATGATAAAATTATATGCCGATGCATTCGTGATAAATTATATTTTGATGTTTCATGATGATTTGCTAAATTTGCAGTGTTGGCTCCGGCCAAACAATTCAGCCGTATTAAGGTTTCTATTATGGTTGGCGCGCTCTTACCCTGTAAAGCGGTCAAAAAAGCGGTTACTATGAAAGAGAATACAGCAAACGACAAACTGACAGAGGCAGAAAAACTGACATACACGGAACTGAAATCCACTCTCGCGAGTGCCGGTGCCATCAGGACCATATGCCGGGATATACTGACGGCCGACGACTATTCCGACCTGGAGGCGCTCCTTTCGGAACATTACCGCCGACATCTGTCCAGCCGCAATTCCAAAGGGCTTCCCCTTGCCGATATGGTCATGACCTCGGCGTGCATATTCTCGGAGATGATTGACCCTGACCGCAACATCATAGTGGCCATGCTTCTTCAGCCTCTCCACCGCTTCGGTCTGCAGTCGGACAGCGACATCTCCTCTCGCTGGGGCGATGATGTGCTCGGCCTCATCAGCGGCATAGAGGCCGTGCGAAGATATTCCAGCCGCAACAACGCCACAAACCACGACAACTTCCGCGGTCTCATGGTGGCCCTCGCTCACGATATCCGCGTGATCATCATCATGATTGTGCAGAATCTCGTGCTCATGCGCAGCATCAACCATCACCCCGACGACTCTTGGGTGCGCAATGTGGCTTTCGAGGCCAATTATCTATATGCGCAACTTGCACACCGCCTGGGCCTGTACAAGATAAAGGGAGAGCTCGAAGACCTCTCGCTGAAATACACCAACCGCGAGATTTACACCCAGATAGCCCATAAGCTGAACGCCACAAAACGTTCGCGCGACCAATACATAGCCGAGTTCATTGCCCCTTTCCGAAAAAGACTCGAAAAAGAGGACTTCAAATTTGAGATCAAGGGCCGGACAAAGTCGATTTCATCCATATGGAACAAGA
>CABUTY010000275.1 GCA_902494595.1 uncultured Porphyromonadaceae bacterium
CGTGTGTGGTGCACATGAGGATTTCATCCTTACGGTCGTCATACCGCATGGTGGCATATGGATGCTGGAAAGTATCGTCGTTCATTCCCGGGCGGCGACCCAGCTCGAAGAAAGGCTTTTCAGGGAGAGGAGTCCCCACTTCCCAGCGGAATATATAGCCGGTACCGGCACCAAGCACGTCATCCTTGTAACCTGAGCCGACATTTCCCCAGTAAATCACGTTTTTGGTACGCGAGGCGAAGAAATTGGCCGATCGCCAGGCACCCCATCCGGTATTGACCGAACCGGCTCCGGCAGGAAGCTGAAAAGTTTCCACCACAGTGGCCGTATTCGGATCAACCTTGTTGAAATAAGTCTTTATATCCGAAGTGTTACGGGTATCGTTTTCCACAAACCACACAAAACCGTCGGCAGCCTGCAGCACGCCCTGAACACTATACTTATAAGCGGCGGGAATGGTATCCTGCGCCGGACGTGTCATCAGAGCCTGTCCGAGTTTCTTTACTATTTTGTCGGATTCCGCATCTATTACAAGAAGGCCGTCGGCCTGAGACACCACATAAACATACTTGCCTACGCAGATCATATCGCCGATCTGGCCTTCATAAAGGCCTTGGTCGAGATCGGCGCCTTCAATAGTGATTTCCTTGCCAAGGGTAAAGGCTGAGGCGGCAACTTCGGCATCCTTGTCGGAAGCTTTGTCAAGGTCGATGTTGAGCACACGTATTCCCTTATGGTGACCGAGATATACCTTGTCAGGACGGACACCAACACATGCGCGGCCGTCACCCCTGAGGTTGGAACCGCCTACTCCCTGACCCGAGCCGTCGGTACAGCCTATTTCATCAAAGCTTGCGATGCGCTTCAGCGTCTTGGCATCGGCAATCACCACACGGCCACCACCCTTGCGGTCTCTGTCGCCGGTGTCATGGTTCTGCTTTGACATCACATAAAGCCTGTCGCCATAAATCATGCCATATTGTGCCGTGCATCCGAAAGCCTGATCGGGGTTCTGCGACTCATACACACGGTATTTCACTTCGCGTTCAGGCGTAATATAGTTGACTGACCCGTTGGCATGCCCGAACCAATCCTCATTAAGCCAGAAAGTACCATCCTGATATTGGTCGGCCAGAGGAGTGCGGTCGCGTGGATCCACTATTACCTTGAAATCGTTTGACCTGACGCCGCTGCCGTCGGTGGCCTCATAATGGGCGGTGCATGTAAGTATTCTTGAAGGATCGGCGGCAACATCGGCTGAATACTTATCAAGAGCGGCGACATCGGCAAATGCCCGGGAGCTGAGGTCATTGGAGTTGTCGCCCTTCTGCAGATAATTGGTCACAAGCGGAGTCTCGCCTGCTTTGGCTCCAGGTCCTTCAGTAATGACCAGTTTCAGCGTCGGAACATCGGCGTTGGTGGGTTCTATCACCGCGTGTGACGGCCGGGCATTAATCATATATTCCGATTTCATGTAGGCCGGCAGATGTATATAGCCGTCATCGTCTACAGGCACGGTGATGTTGGTCACCGGATTCAGAAGTCTGATTGAAAAGTTGAAATCACATTTTATGTCAGGATAATCCTTGGCAGACACAACGAGAGAGAGGCTGTCGGCAGCCGTGGTGCGTGTGGTGATTTCCACAGCATGTCCGTTGGCTTTCGCCGACCCGTAAGTCGTATTGCCTTTTTTTATCGACGATGGAACTGAAAGAGGTCCAAGATATGTGGCGTTTTCAGGAATGATTTTTACCCTGCAAGGCGTCATTCGGCCCATGGGAAGAGTCACAGAGTCCATGCTGATACCGGTGACAGGCACTTCGGGAGCATCCACTATGAATGTCGTCCCGGCAGACTGTTTGCATTTCTCCGACACCTTCTTCCCTTTCGGTATATAGGCAAACTGAGTCTGAATCAATACGTCTCCCAGACGTTCAGACTCAACAGTACCGGTCTTGGAAAGCGCTGCCGTACCGAAATTAAGGTTCACTATGCTTCTACCCCTGACAGCTTTCTCCACATCAGGCCATGCCAGTCCCCTGACCCTTCTGGTACACCCAGTGGTTTTGCCGTCCCTGGTGATTTTTGTAGTGATGCCGGCAACCAGCACACTGTTGCTGTTATATGAGCTGTATAGGGTACCGCCACATACATTGAAATATACAGGTAGAGTGAGCGCATTGTCGGACAGGGCCCCTTTCTGTCCGTCGAGCAACCACAGCCCTGCCTCATCGGCTGCAGGAAGATAAAACAGATAATCGGGGTCTGCAGGCTCTCCGTCGGTGAAACTGATGCCGAATACCGCCTTGTCGACAAGACCGTTGAAGTTCCGGAACTTCCATTTGCGTGTGTCATCCGGCAACCCCCGATGGTCATACCGATAATATTCGCTGTTAAGAAGTTCCCCCTCGCCTCCATTGTCGAAGCAGAGAGAGCCGGCTTTGTCAGCAGATGCATAGAACCGCACATCCGATTCTATGAGTCTGGTTACAATCTGTTCGGCAGTAAGAGTCTCGCCCTCATTGAAACGGAAACCGACAACCAGATTGTCAAGGCCGTTGCCATCGTTCCAGGTAATTACTGCGGCAGCCTTGAGAGATGCGTCTTTGTCGCCGATCCAGGTCTGGATTTTACTGAAATCCACATCCTGAAGCGATGCGGCGAAAACACTGCATGCGCAGGCTGTTGCCGTCAAGGCTGTTGTGATGCGTTTTGTCATTAAGTTCATAATGCGCTTATTTTGAGGTTTTTATAGTGAATTTATTCGTTACATTGTCGTGATCCGCAATGCCTCTGACTATATATATACCGGGAAGGACATCGAGCTGACGTATACATAATTGCGAATCGCTCGTGAAAGCATCCACAAGTCTTCCCGACATGTCGCAGACGAAGAACCGATATCCTTCATAACCCTTGATTGCAAGGCTTCCGTCCGAAGAGCAGTAAATCGATCTTCCATTTTCGGCCAAGTCGGCTTCATGCATACCGGTGAGGTTTCCGACGGTCAGCAGACATTCGTTGGAATTTATTACAGTGCCATTCGAGGTTTCCACAGATACAGTCAGGGTGTGGGTTCCGGGCTTTACTCCCGAGATGTCGAAACTCAGAATGTTGTGAAAATCATCCATTATCTCAGA
>CABUTY010000276.1 GCA_902494595.1 uncultured Porphyromonadaceae bacterium
AAGGAGTATGTTGGTGGCGAAAATATATGGCTCGGCGATGTTACGCTGCCTACGGAGGTTGACGGTGTTTACACCATCACCTCGCCCGCAGAGCTTGCCGGTATCGCCAAGCTTGTCAACGATGGCGACAACATGGAAGGCAAGACCGTGAAACTGGCTGCAGACCTTGACCTCAACAACCGACCGTGGACTCCCATAGGTCATTATGAGGGTCCGAATGTAACTACCAACAAGCCTTTTGCCGGTACGTTCGACGGCGACGGCCACACCATCTCCAACCTGAAGCTGGTGAGCGGCAAGGTCAACACCGGTCTTGGTCTCTTCGGACTCTTCGGCAGCAACAGCACTCCGATGCCCGAGATTCGCAATCTTACCATCGATGGCGCTGTGGTTAATTCATTAGGAGTGAATCACGGTGATGACAACAACAAGGGTACTGCCGTAGTGGCAGGTGATATCTATCCTAACGGACTTGTGAAGAATGTTACAGTACGCAACGTCGATATCAAAGCTTACCGCTGGTCGGGCGGTATCACTGGCCGCTCTTATGGCAATATCAGCGACTGTAAGGTGGAAAATATCAAGATTGCCCTCGCCTTTGAAGAAGAGGCTCCCGGGATATGGAACAATGCCGACAAGGCCGGCGCCATTTGCGGTCTGGCATGCGAAGGCGGTTATTATTTCCGAAACAACAAAGCATCCAATGTAGATATCACAGGCTATCGTCATGTCGGCGGTATGTTCGGCCTTATCAACTATGGACATGAGAACTCCAGAAAGATTGTTGAAAACAACAACGTGCAGGCTGGAGTCGTGACGCAGATTCTCACTCACAATTACAAAGAAATTACTGCCGGCTCGTTGATTGGCGAGGTTGCTGGTGATAAGAGCGCAAGCTACGTGACCTACAGCAACAACAATGCCTCGGGCGTGAGGGTGGTATATCCCAAGACGGTGACAGACGCGCAAACCTTGGTCACGGAACTTCAGAAAGGTGGCTGTATCAAGATAGGCGGCGATATAACCATCCCGTCGGGAGGCATCACACTGACAGAGAATACCGAGATAGACCTCGGCAACTCTACAGTCACAATTCCGGGCAACGCTCTGAGAGTTGGCGACGGTGTCAAGCTGACAATCAACGGCCAGAATGGAGTGGTGACATCCAATGGTAACACAATCCTTGGAGATGCGAATTCAACCATCATCATAGAAAGTGGCACTGTTCGTTCAGCAAGCTCTGGAGAATTTAAGTCGGCTATTAACACCAACGGCAATCTGATAATAAATGGAGGGACGTTGGAGGTTAACAGCTCAGATAAATTTTCAGAGGTAGTAGTATTGAATTGGGCCATGATGGATGATGCTAAAACTGCCGAGATAAATGGAGGTACGTTCAAGTCAACCAATGCCTATGCCTTTAAGGCTAATGGCTCCTCCAAAACGACGGTTACGCATAATGTGATTATTAACGGAGGTGTATTCATCGGCACGGCCGGCGCATGTTTCGAAGGAAACGTTGAAGGAGTCATAAATGGCGGTTACTTCATCAAGACCATGGCAAGCACAGGTCATCCTCTCTGTACAGGAGCTGAACCTTTAGGAAGCAACTTGTGCAAGGTTACTGTAAACGGCGGTTACTATTACGATGGCAGCAACGCTTCCAACTCAATATGCAGAGCCGGCGATTCGCAGCTGATTGTCAACGGAGCTTATATGAACCGCACAACGGGCGCCTTCACCATCGGCAACGCCCATTCGCTGCTTACACTCGACCCTGCCGCTTCTATAACCCTGGATGGCGTAACTTACTCTTTCCCCTATCAGGTGAAATAATTCTTCTAAGGAGCTTGCTTAAGAAACAGTGTCTTAAGTCTCCCAAATCTATAAAACAGGCTGTGCCGGCACCCCCGACACAGCCTGTTTTCATGCCGATAAAAAAAATTTTTGAAGATTCTCGCCTTTTTTCAGAACATTTTCCGAGATGTTGCGTTATAGAGGTATAAGAAATCGTTTCATGATGTTAGGTTAGTTCGAAAAAGTATTATGAAAAACACCTGAAAGCAGCTGGTTGTGAAACCGGCTTCTTTCGTATATATACCCCACCTCCTTATTAATCAGAAACAGTTCGTTGTTTGTTATAAGTAAAACAGAAAGTCCTTGTGCATTATGAGGATGCACTGTAGGGACGCGCCATGGCGAGTCCGCATCCGTTGAAATTACTTTCTTCATTCCGGACGCGGCATGGCGCGTCCCTACAGGGTCAAATGCACATTTCTATAAATCGATAAAGCGTTTGTCATGAAGAGAAGAATATTACTGTTGATATGTGTGTTGGGAGCCTGTATGGGTGTCCGGGCACAGTATTCGGATATAGCCAACGGTATAGCCAATGTGCTGATGCCGGCGGTGTCGGGGTCGAAGAGCTACCGAGGAAATGTAGAGGTGGATTATAATCAGGGGGTAGGGCGCTACCGTACCAACTCCGTCACATTCACCACATCGCAGGGATATCAGCTGACCGACTGGTTATATATGGGTGCCGGTCTGGGTGTGGATGTGTTCTGGTCGCAGGTAGGTCCCGGATGGGACGCCGGGTGGAGCGGTCCCGACTGGAACCGTCAGTCGTATACTTCCAGGGCGGTTATGATTCCTATATTCACCGATTTCCGCTTCAAGGCGGGTAGCTGGAAGAAACCCTCCTTCTTCGCCGACCTGAAAGTGGGAGCAGCATTCCTATGTACCGACGATTATGTGAAGATACGCGACGGTTATCTCACCAACACCACCTATTTCTACCTGCAGCCATCCATAGGCGTGCGAATCCCGGTGAACGAGGCTAACGCCAAGCAGGCCCTCAATATAGGCGTGCATTACCGGCTGATTACCTCCGACTACTGGTCGGGCTATCAGTCGTCGGTAGTGCTCAACGGTCTGGGTGCCAACGTAAGTTTCGAGTGGTGAAAATCATGGTTTTGCCAGCCTTTCCCGAGGCGGCTGATCGCATTTCGTTTGCGCAACTTGAATTATTTGCTTAATTTTGAACCTTAAAAGTCAAGGCATACGAAGTGAAGGGATATAATGCGCCCATAGATGAGAAGGCGTTGGTGGAGCGGCTGCAAGAC
>CABUTY010000277.1 GCA_902494595.1 uncultured Porphyromonadaceae bacterium
AGGATTATCTTTATTCCAGCGTCCTCTGTCATGAACTCGAGGCGATCCTGCGGGAAATGCGGGTCGAGAGGCATGTAAGCGGCTCCGGCCTTCATCACTGCCAACGGATAGAGAGCCATGAGTTCCGAACGGTCAATCATCACGCCCACAAAATCGCCCGGCTTCACTCCGGCCTTCTCCACGAGGTGATGAGCCAGGGCGTCGGTGATAAGGTCAAGATCGTGATATGACAGATGTCGTCCGTCATAAACCACAGCATTCTTTGCAGGGAATTTCAAGGCGGTTCGGTGGAATATGGCCGGGATAGTGTCGGCTTTGTCGGCCGACGACACATCGCCGCGACCCATGCGAAGCATGGTCTCCCTCTCCTCCTCATCGGGGGCGGTAAGCGACGATACAATTGCAGCACCGTCGGTGGACATGATGCGCTTAAGTATGGAAGCCATATTCCCTACAAGCGAGGCTATCAGGCTGTCGCTGAATTTATCGTCGCGGTAGGAGACATGCATCTCGGCACCCTCGGCCGTCAGGAACATCTCGGCGGAGATGTTCTCGCCGGTGGCCACTTTGGGCAATTCAATGCAAGTCACAGGCTTGCCGTTGAAGAGAGGCATAGTGATGAAGTCGCCCTGAAAACCGAAGAGAAAATCAGAATTTACACCGAAATCCCTCGCCGCATCGGCAAAGGAATAGACGGTATGGCTGCGGAAATCCTTCTGCTGCCGGGCAAGCTCCGTCATATAGTCGCGAGCCGTCATATCCGGGTCTTCGGAGGGGGTACGCACCGGCAATGTCTTCACGAGCATACCGATGGTCCCGGCAGTCTCTTCCCTGCGGCCATTCCAGATGGTGGCGAAAGTGAGGTCCTTGCGGCGGTAATATCTGCGAAGAGCGAGCGACATGGCGGCGGTAGCCGGGATGCTCTGAGGGAATTTTTCTTTGCGGCACCATGCCTTGTAATCCTCGCCGTCGATGCCGAGAGGTATCTTTATGGCCTTGTAGCTCTCCTTGTCGCCCTTGGTATCGGCCATGATGTCGAACTGCGGATTGTTACCTTCGAGCCGTGCGCGATATACTTCCCTGTCGGTGTGGAGAGCTTCCGAGGCACGCTCCACAACCTCCCTTTCGCACAGGCCGAAAGCGGAGATGTTCTCCTTGTCGAGCGGCTCGCCGTTATATGCCCGGTAGAGCTGGGCCATGAACACCTTGTGGCTGGCACCGTCGAAAATACTGTGATGTATGTCGAGCAGGAGGAATACCTTTTCACCGGTGTCATAAACCTTGAAACGTGCCAGGCGACCTCCGTCGAGGTCAAAGGACTCCACGAGAGCCGCCTGATTTTCCATCAGCTCCTTTTCCCTGCATGTTACGACTTCAGTGATCACATTTTCCACAGGGGGCATCATTACGGGCACGCCATTCTCATCCTGACGTATGGATGCACCGAGCACGGGATATGTCTCCACAACCCTATCGACGGCGGCGGCAAGTCGCGATGCTTCTGCATCGGGCATGTCTATCAGAAATGATATGTGGTAGATGGAGGGACTGTCGCTGCCCAGCGACCCCGCATAGATTCCTGTCTGTGTCTGAGTCAGCGGATAACCGGCTCTGTTGTTGCGCGATGTTGTCATGACAGCTTGAATAACTGGGTGAAACCTGTCATGTCGAAGATTGACTTTATCGAAGGGTTGAGATTCGTCACCGTAAGTTCGCAGCCCATGCCCTTGCATCTTTTGAGAATGGTGATGAACGAGCGTAACCCGGCGCTACTGATATAATCCATATCGGTGCAGTCGAGTTCCACGTCACATAGCGCGTCGGCGGCAGGTATATCTGCCGTGGCTTTGTCAAACTCCGAGGAGGTCATGGTATCTACACGTCCCGAGATTGCTATCTTGATGCCCTTGTCGGAGGGCTTGATCTGCAGTTCCATTGTTATAGGTTTTTAAGTGTTATCGTTGTTGTGTTTATCGAATCCTTGAATTCGTGATTCATTTGCGAGGCGAGGTTGCCGATAATCCATAAACCGAGGCCACCCACAGGCCTGCTTTCCACATCGGCATCTATGTCAACCGCCGGACTGCTTTCCAGAGGATTGAACTCCCGACCTTCATACGCAAGCGTCAGAGTGACCCCTTCTCCGTCGAGACATGCCGCGACCTCCATATCCTTATCACTGGAGTTGTCGTAGGAAACCACATTGGCGGCCCATTCCTCGATTATCAGATTGAGGTTATATGTCATTCCTTCCGAAAGCTTCCAGCGGTCGCGAATGCTCTCGGTCCATTTGCCGAGTATCTCGAAAGCCTTCTTGTCCCTGGACAATGACAGACGCCGCGTATCACCGTCATTTCGGCAGAGAAGCATCGTGATGTCGTCGCCGTGACCTGACGATTTATTACCGTCGTATTCCTCAATGCCCTGTTTCATCTTTTCGAGAATATCTGTTACGTCTCCCTGCGGCATGGCGTCGAGATAACGGGTCACCCTCTCTTCGCCGAACATCTCACCATCGGCATTTTCAGCTTCGGTAAGGCCGTCGGTATACATGAACAATGCGTTGCCGGGCATGAAATCGAGAACCGTCTCAACATAATCCATACCTGTCATAATACCGGCAGGGAGCCCGGCAGGCAGATGCATTATGCTCCATTCTTTGTCTGTCAGCCATACCGGAGGATTATGGCCGGCGTTGGAAATGGTCAGCGACAGGGTCTCGGAATCGAACATGGCCACCTGCATAGTCACAAACATATTCTGAGGATTGTTGGCGCAAATGGCGTCGTTGATTTCTTGAAGTATCTGCGCCGGGTTGCGACCATTCATGGCGGCATTCTGGAGGCGCTCGCGAACCGACACCATCATAAGAGAAGCCGGGATACCTTTCCCGCTGACATCCGCCACACACATGTAGAGCCTGTTTCCGGCGGCCAACCAGAAATAGAGATCGCCGCTGACCTCCTTCGCGGGCTCTAAAAGGGCATCGAGACCTATCGCCGTGCTTCCCGCCGATACCTTTCCGCCGGCAATGCGCTCCGGAAGCATCGACCGCTGTATGCCCGCGGCAAAACGTATCTCACTCTCGATACTTTCTCTCTG
>CABUTY010000278.1 GCA_902494595.1 uncultured Porphyromonadaceae bacterium
CAGATTCTCAAGGATATCGCCAACATACGTCTGGAAATCGCCCAGCTCCTCGGCAAGAAAAACTTCGCCGAATACAAGCTCCAGGACAACATGGCCTCCACACCCGAGATGGTGATGAACTTCCTTGAGGACCTGAACCGCAGCTATACCGAACCCATGAAAGCCGAGATAGCGGAGATTCAGGAGTTCGCCCGCAAGTCGGAAGGACCCGACTTCGTGCTGCAGCCCTGGGACTACACCTTCTGGAGCGAAAAACTGAAGAACGACCGTTACGCCTTCAACGAGGAGGACATGAAGCCATACTTCGAACTCAACAACACCATTGACGGCGTGTTCGGCCTCGCCACCCGCCTCTATGGCTTCAAGTTCAAGGAGAACAAGAATATCGACAAGTACCACCCCGATGTCAAGGTTTACGAGGTATTCGACCGTAAAGGGGATATCCTTGGCATTCTCTATGCCGACTTCTACTATCGCGAGGGTAAACGCCCCGGAGCATGGATGACAGAGTTCCGCGGAGAATCGAAGGACGACAACAATGTACGTACTCTCCCGCTGATATCCATCGTCACCAACTTCTCCAAACCTGTGGGCAACAATCCGGTGCTCCTCAATACCGACGAGGTCAACACCTTCCTGCATGAGTTCGGCCACGCCCTCCACGGTCTGTCGGCACAGGCCAAACACCATGCTCTGGCAGGTACCAATGTGAAACATGACTTCGTGGAGCTCTTCTCGCAATTCAACGAGAACTACCTTACCCGCAAGGAGTTTCTCGACACCTTTGCCAAGCATTTCAAGACGGGCAAAAAGATGCCACAGGAGCTCATCGACAAGCTGGTACGTTCGGCACAATATGGCGCTGCCTACTCCACGATGCGACAGCTCGGATTCGGATACCTCGACATGGCATACCACACCATCACCGAACCGCTCCGTGCCTCGGCTTCCGTAAAGGACTTCGAGGAGAAGGCCCTCGACCCGGTCAGAATCTTCCCCGTAGTGGAGGGTTATGAGATATCCCCGTCGTTCAGCCACATCTTCAGCGGCGGCTATGCAGCAGGATATTATGGCTACAAATGGTCGGAAGCCCTCGACGCCGACGCCTTCGCCGCCTTCAAGAAGAATGGAGTGTTCGATCGCAAGACCGCCGACAAGTTCCTCAAGATGATGCAAAGCGGCGACATGGAGGATCCCATGACCCTTTATATCGAGTTCCGCGGACAGAAACCCTCCAACGACGCCCTCCTCGAAAGAGACGGTATCGTAAAGAAATAAGAATATGAAAACTAAGGAACAGCTCATAGACTCCCTCCTTGACCTGGCATTCGCCGAGGACATAGGCGATGGCGACCATACCACCCTCTCGACGATTCCTGCCGACGAGATGGGACGTTCACGCCTCATCATCAAGGAGGATGGCATAATCGCCGGTGTGGAGATTGGCTGCAAGGTGCTTGAGAAAGTTGACCCCTCCATAAAGACGGAGGTATACATCCAAGACGGCGCCAAGGTCAGGAAAGGCGACATAGCCTTCATAGCCGAAGGACCCGTGAGGTCGTTGCTCACCGCCGAGCGCACGATGCTCAACATTATGCAGCGCATGAGCGGCGTGGCCACGATGACGGCGCGTTACCAGCAGGAACTTGCCGGCCTACACACCAAGGTGCTCGACACCCGCAAGACCACGCCCGGCATGCGTATCCTCGAGAAGGAGGCCGTGAAGATCGGCGGCGGCATGAACCACCGTATAGGCCTCTTCGACATGATTCTCATCAAGGACAACCATATAGACTTCGCCGGCGGCATAGAGAAAGCCATCGACCGTGCCAGAGAATATTGCGCGGCCAAGGGTAAGAACCTGAAGATAGAGGTGGAGGTGCGCAGTCTCGACGACATACTCCGCGTATTGGAGCATGGCGGTGTCGACCGGATTATGTTCGACAACTTCACGCCGGAGCTTACCCGCGAGGCTGTGGCTCTTGTCGACGGCCGTGTGGAGACTGAATCATCGGGTGGCATCACTCTCGACAACCTCAGAGCTTATGGCGAGGCTGGCGTCGACTTCATATCAGTAGGCGCTCTCACACATAGCGTCAAGAGCCTTGACATGTCGTTCAAGGCAATGTGACCCGATGATTAAATCCGATAACAAGATACGTCAGGGCGCCTCCAACAGAGAGTGGGGCGCCCTGGCTGAATCTATAGCCGCCGACTGGCTCCTGACCCGCGGATATACCCTCCGCGAACGGAATTACAGATTCCGCGATGTGGAAATTGACATTATCGCCCAGAAAGACGACGAGATTATTTTCGTAGAGGTGAAAGCCCGCACCGGAAAAGACCAGAATCCTCTCGATGCCGTCGACGCCCGAAAAAGAAAAAAGATAATGTTCGGTGCCGACATATATCTGCGCAATCTCGACCAGCTCTTTTTCTACCGCTTCGACATCATCACTATCATCGGCACTCCGGAACATTATGAGCTGTCGCATTATCCCGACTCCTACCGGGCAGGTCTGGACACACGCATACATAGCAGCCGTCCGAGCCGATTGCAAAGGAAACGTCCGTCACGAAGCGGTGCTCCTTACGACGATTCCGCCCCAGGCGACGATTCACTAAACGACGTTATCTGACAATCAGTGCCAGCGCAATGGCAGTGGCCACAGCCACATTCAGCGATTCGCCATGGTCGACGGTGGCCGGCGGGATGTTCAACGGCCGCGTGATGAGCTCTCTCACTCCTGCCGATATCCCCGTGCCCTCATTGCCCATGATTAGAAATCCGCGGGGAGCAAGCGAAGTCTCGAAAATATTGTCGCCCTCCAGCAGCGTGCCGTATACTTCCATATCGCGGTGCGACGTTATGAGTTCCCGAATGTCGCAATAGCTTACCCTGACCGCTCCCAGCGACCCCATGGTAGCCTGTATTGTCTTAGGGTTGAAACAGTCTACGGTATCGTACGACGCCAGAATATCCTTGACGCCAAACCAATGACAGGTGCGTATTATGGTGCCGAGATTCCCCGGGTCGCGCACGCCGTCAAGCACCACATAAAGCCTCTCCGGATCTATGGCTGCGG
>CABUTY010000279.1 GCA_902494595.1 uncultured Porphyromonadaceae bacterium
ATGGCCACCTTGCCGGCCAATACCGACAAAGATATACCGGTGATCGGTTTCATAGCACATATGGACACGAGTCCCGACATGACCGGCAAACACGTGAACCCGCAGATAGTGAAAGGCTATCAGGGGGGCGTGATACGCCTCAACGATGAATACAGCCTCGACCCTGCAGAGTTCCCGGAGCTGCTCGACTATATAGGAGAGGACCTGATAACTACCGACGGTACTACACTTCTTGGCGCCGACGACAAGGCGGGTATTGCCGAGATCATAACGGCAGTAGACTGGCTGCAGCGTCATCCGGAGGTGAAGCATGGCAAGATCCGAATAGCCTTCAACCCCGACGAGGAGATAGGCCTGGGCGCCCACAAGTTCGATGTGGAGAAGTTCGGCTGCAAGTTTGCCTACACCATGGACGGCGGCGCCGTCGGAGAGCTGGAGTACGAGAACTTCAACGCCGCGATGGCCAAGGTGACCATCAAGGGACGCAACGTACATCCCGGCTATGCCAAGCACAAGATGGTTAACTCCATCCGCGTTGCCGGCAATTTCATGCAGATGCTGCCGCGCTGGGAGACCCCCGAGCATACCGAAGGATATGAAGGCTTCTATCATCTCGTAGGGATCCAGGGATCGGTTGAGGAGACGGTGCTCACGTATATACTCCGCGACCATGACCGTGCTCGCTTCGAGAGCCGCAAGCGTGAGATAGAGCATCTTGTGCGCAAGACCAATACAGAGTATCCGGGTTGCTGCACGGCCGAAATCCGCGACCAGTACTATAACATGCGGGAGAAGATAGAGCCCGTGATGGAGATTATAGAATATGTGGAGACAGCGATGCGAGAGGCAGGCGTAGAGCCCAAGGTACAGCCGATACGCGGCGGCACGGATGGCGCCCAGCTGTCGTTCAAGGGTCTGCCGTGTCCCAACATATTCGCCGGCGGCGAGAATTTCCACGGACGTTTCGAGTACGTGCCCATAAGCTCCATGGAGAAGGCCACGGAAGTCATCGTCAACATCTGCAAGCTCGTAGCGTCGAAGTGAGCGGAGTAATGCACGTAATCACGGGGCCGACTGCCAGTGGCAAGTCGGCCCTTGCCATAGAGATGGCATTGCGGCTCGGCACGGAGATAATAAGCGCCGACAGCCGGCAGATATACCGGGAGATACCGATAGTGACGGCGCAGCCCACGGCCGGGGAGTTGGCGGCGGTGCCCCATCATCTGGTGGGGTTCATGCCGCTGGAGGGATATTACAGCGCGGCCCTTTTCGAGGAAGACGCGTTGCGTATAGCGCGAGATGTGATGGAGCGCACGGGAACGGTGGTGGTATGCGGCGGTTCGATGATGTATGTCGATGCGTTATGCCACGGCATTGACGCGTTGCCCACGGTGCCCGCCGATATCCGCGAAGGGCTGAAGACCGAACATGCCGAGAAAGGCACCGCGTGGTTGCTCGAGGAGTTGCGCCGTTTCGACCCCGAGTATTACGAAAAAGTGGACCGCCGCAATACCAAGAGAGTGTTTCATGCCGTGGAGATAATCCGTACCGCAGGTGTGAGCTATACGAGTCTTCGCACGGGGCGGCGCAAGGAGCGGGACTTTCCCATAGAGCGGCATCATATCCATCTCGACCGGGCGGAGCTTTTCGACCGCATCAACAGACGCGTAGACCGCATGGTGGCCGCCGGACTTGAGGAAGAGGCCCGTTCGGTATATCCGCGTCGCAATCTCAACTCGCTGAATACCGTTGGCCTCAAGGAAATGTTCGCCTGGTTCGACGGCACGATGGACCGCCACACGGCCATAGAGCGCATCAAGAAGAACACCCGCGTGTATGCCAAGAAGCAGATGACGTGGTGGAAATTTAGTGATAAGTGATGAGGGATAAGTGATTGATTATTCCTCGTCGGATGAGCGGCGGATGGAGCGTGTCGGCGACGAGGATGAGGCGTCGTCGTTGGCAGGAATGTCCGCGTTGGCCGCTGTTTTCTTCATCTTTATTTTCACATGGTCGAAGCCTTTGCCGTAGACACCGTTCACGGCACCCTGCGTCACAAATGCATCCTCGTCGATGCTCTTGATGATGCGGAAGATGGTCACCGACTCTATTTTGCGGCAGTATACGATAAGCACCTTCTGGTCATGTTTGGTGTACCATCCCTTGCCGTCCACGACGGTTACGCCGCGGTGGGCGTCGGCAAGGATGCGGTCGGCGATTTCCTGCCATTTCGGCGAGAAAATCATGAACTGTGTGGCGCGGCGGTTGCCGTTGATGAGCTGGTCGGTCACATAGGAAGCTATGAAAGTGACCATGATGCCGTAAACGATAGTGGGAATGCGTGCTTCGATGCGCTGTTCGAGGGTGCCCTCGAAGGGGAGGAATATCGAGCAGCTTATGATGCAGAAGTCCACGACAATCATGGTACGGCCGATGCTTACGTTGCTGAATTTGGAAACCATGGCGGCCACGATGTCGGTTCCGCCTGTTGAGCCGTTGTGAATGAAGGCGGTACCGATGCCGATACCGCAGCAAATGCCGCCGAGCGCCACGCTGACCACGCGGTCGGGTATCAGAGGATGTCCGAGACCCATGAAGAAACCTTCGGTGCAGCCGATGCCTATTGCCGAGACGGTCACGCCGAAGATGGTGCGCAGCACAAAGGTGCGTCCTACAAGTTTATAAGCGCAGGCCAGCAGCATAAGGTTGCATGCATACGACGTCACGGCCACAGGTATCATCCCGTCGGTGGCGAAATATACGAGCGTTCCGACGCCCGACAGCCCCCCGATTACTATCTTGTGGGGCAGGATGCACGACGTGAAGCCTACGGAATATATCATAAGCCCTACTATGATCATCATATAGTCCTTTCCGTTGACCAGCATGGAATTGTATCTGGGGGCTTTCTTGCCGAATAATGGACTCATGGCGGTTGGTTGTTAGAGTTGTTAGAAGAGATTATAAAGTCTCCTTCATCCTTTTGTAGATGAATGTCTTTCCTCTGACAAGGCGCTGACCGGAGGGCTTTTTGAGACCAGGGAAGTTGAGGTCGGAGTTGGGGAGCCATTCCACGAGAGCGTCA
>CABUTY010000280.1 GCA_902494595.1 uncultured Porphyromonadaceae bacterium
CTGCTGGAAAAGATTGTTCACGGGTACTTCTCCCTCCAGATAGTTGTGCATGGGGCTCTTCAGGAAGAAGCTCAGGAAACGCTGTATACCCTTTCTTCCGGCACGCTGCGCCAGGTCGCTGAGCAGCACCAGGTCCAGACATAGCGGAGCCGCCAGAATGGAGTCGCGGCAGAGGAAGTTGATCTTTATCTGCATGGGGTAGCCCATCCAGCCGAAAATGTCGATGTTGTCCCAGCCCTCCTTGTTGTCGTTGCGTGGAGGATAGTAGTTGATGCGTACCTTGTGGTAGTACTGGGTATCTTCGTCGTTGCCGTGACCATAGAGGTCGGGCTGCTCCTCGGGCACGAGAATCGACTCGAGGGTCGATAGCTTCGACACCTCTTTGGTGCGGAAATTGGCGGGTTCGTCAAGCACGAGACCGTCGCGGTTGCCGAGGATGTTGGTGGAGAACCATCCGCTGAGGCCGAGGCAGCGCGTGCCGATTATTGGGGCGAAGCCTGATTTCACCAGCGTCTGGCCTGTCTTGAAGTCCTTGCCGGCTATGGGCATGCTTGTCTTGTCGGCGAGTTCCCACATGGCGGGGATGTCTACGGTGGTGTTGGGTGCTCCCATGATGAAGGGGCATCCTTCGGAAAGGGCGGCATAAGCATAGCACATCGACGGCGCCACATGCTCACGGTCGTCGGCCTTCATGGCGGCCTCGAGGTCGGCGAGCCTGTAGTGCACCTTCTCGTCGACTGGCACGTACACCTCTGTGGAGGCGGCCCATAGCACCACCACGCGTTCCACGCCGCTTTCGCGCCGGAAGGCACGTATGTCTTCGCGGATCTGCTCGGTCATGTCCCAGCGGTCGCTGCATTCCTTGACGTTGTCGCCGTCAAGACGCTTGGCGTAATTGTGGTCAAAAGCCGCTTTCAGAGGCTTGATGCACTCCAGCTCATCCTTGACCGGATTTATGTCCTTCTCTTTGAGCACTTCGGCATTTATAGCGCTCTCGTAAGCATTCGCCGGATATACGTCCCAGGCTGCAAAAACGATGTCGTCGAGATTTGCCAACGGAACGATGTCTTTGTAGTGCAGATATTTCTTGTCGGCGCCTTTGCCGATGCGTATCTTGTCATATTGTGTCATGGAGCCGATGGGCTTTGCCAGACCCTTGCGGGTCATTAGCACACCGGTGATGAAGGTGGTGCTTACAGCGCCAAGACCTACTATCATGACTCCCAGTTTACCTTTCGGAGCCTCTGCTGTGTTCGACATTTCTGTGTGTTATTTGTTGTAATCCAATTAGTCCGTAAAATTATTGCCAATTTGTGAATCGGCCAAAGATTTAGGAGACTATTTAAGCCCTCTAAACTTAAATTACCTTAACGGATCGGAGATATGTATAAATAATGTTAAATTAAGATTTATATAAAGAATAAGGTTAAATAAAGTTAATCGGGCAACTATCCCCACATCACTCTTGCCCCTCTTTCTCCCGAGTGCCCGACGGATAGGCCTCTACGATTCGCAATGCCTCCCCGAGGTTGCTGATTATGTTGGGGTGGAAGAGCTCGTTTTCCTCCTGGTCCCAGGCCTCTCCCTTGATCCATAGGACCTGACAGCCTATCGACTCTGCCGGCAGGATATCTTTTTTCAGCGAGTCGCCTATCACAAGTGTTTCCGACGGCTGCAGCCCCAGTGCCTTTACGCCATGCTCGAATATGCGTGGGTCGGGTTTGCGTATGCCCAGAATGGCGCTTTCTATGATGTCGCGAAAATATTCCCTGATGCCGAAATCGGTGAGGACGGTATCTATATTGCCGTAGAAATTGGATACCAGCACCAGCGGATACCGCTCCGACAATGTCTTGAGCATCGGTTTTGCAAGCTCTATGTTGTGGCGTGCGTAGTCGTAGCAGGAGCCGGCGATGCGCCGCGTGGCCTTATCGACTTCCTCCGGTGCGAAAAGGCCCTGGCGCACAAGCCATTCCAGTTCGATTTTCACCTTGATGAGGAGCATGTCGTGGAAATCGTGGGCGGGCAGTATGTGTCGCTCGCGGGCGAGTTCCCGCTCCGCGTACACATAGGCTTCGCGGAAGGCTCCCTTGTCTACTGTCACGGCCGCCTGACGGTAGCCCAGCCACAATACCTCGCTCCAGTGACGCCCGTCTGTGTCAAGTGTGCCGCCGTAATCGAAGATTATTCCCTTTATTCTCTTTACATCTATGTTCATGACCCTTGTGTTTTGAGGGCGCCAACGGTGCCTTCCGAGTTTTTCAGTTCTTGTGACAGGCGTCGGCATATGTGTTCGTGACGCACCATCATATATATCATAATGCAATTCATCACGGTTAGTTCAAAGGCCAGGTAAGTCCATGGCATCCGCAGCAGCAGAATGGCTATGAAAAGGGCCAGTGAACGCGTGTTGAAGCTCAGTATGTTGGTATATTTCATGAGAGGGAGGGATTCTTTCCTGAACTGCCGGCGGAAGCCGTCGGGGATATTGTCGCCATATCTGAGGGCGATTTCGCGGCGGAGCCGCTGCATATGCGGCGTGCGGTTTTCCTGTCCCGCAGTATAGTTTGAATAGAAGAGGAGCACGAGCTTGCGCCAGGGTTCACGCCGCCATGACAAGGAATGGTACTGGGCTTTCATGGCTTCGGCGTTGTCGAGTTCGGAACCCTCTTTCCCTTTGAGGAAGAAGAGGTGGAACTGGCGGTAATAGTCGGCTATGGCAGCCTGGGCGGCATGGCAAATGGCAGCGGCCACGGCCATGGCCCATATTGCCCAGGGGTGGGCGGAGAAGAAGGGGGAGGTGGCGTTCTCGCGGAAGATGATGGCCAGGTAAATTGCTGCGAACCATATGTCGCTGCTCAGCCCGTCGAGGATGCGGCCCATCCGGGAGTATTGTCCCGTAAGGCGTGCGAGCTGCCCGTCGGCCGAATCGAACGAGTCGGCCCATATGAGCAGTATGGCGCCAAGAAGGTTCCACCACAGGCTGTCGTAATAGAAGCACCAGCCGGCGCCTATGCCCAAGAATATGGAGGCTATGGTGATGGCGTTGGGGGGCACTCCCAGACGCCGC
>CABUTY010000281.1 GCA_902494595.1 uncultured Porphyromonadaceae bacterium
CATTGACTACTGCTAGACCTGGGATATTGGGTAGCAGTTTTGCCACGCTTCCGATATGCTCGAATGCGGAACCTTGTATTCTGACAGTCGTCACGGGACCGTCTATCGTGACATAACGCTGATAACCCTTGACTGTAACTTCATCCAGCACGGCAGCCACATCTTCACCCGACAGGGTATCAGGCATTTCACACTCAGCCGATGCCATTAAACACAGACTGCCAAACAAGCTCGCGATTATGATTCGTTTCATATTAATTTCCTATGTGCTCTTTTGAGATTAGCATATAAACGAGGTCAATTTTACTAATATCATTTTCATCTATATGCGATATCAATCGTTGCAAAGTTATATGTATCCGCCTTGAAATACAATAGCAATTTTATAAAATATTTGATTTTGGAACAAACAGCCTTATTTTTCGAACAATTCAATCGCTTAAGGACTTTAAGGACCCTAAAGACATTAAAGGCCTTAGAATCTTTAATGAAACGCCAAGAGTCGGTTTTGTTCGAAAAATCGGCCTGTTTGTTCAAAAAATCACATTTTTGACAAAACAGCTATTGTTTTTAGATTTACTTTTATTTAGCTTTGTGGCAATGAAAGGCTATTCAATCACAATAACAACCAAATTAAACAAAAGATGGCACGGAAGATTATATTGACGATAGTGGCATGCATGGTGGCGATGGCCGGTTACGCAAAAGATCCGCAACGGGGTTATCGCGGCTTCGTGGATTGGGAGAACACCTTAGGGTACATGAATACCTTCAACGATGTCGACCGCTGCCATCGAGGTTACGAATGGCTGTCGGGTGTGACAACATCACATGGATACCAGTTCAACAGCCACATCTTTCTCGGTGCCGGCACAGGCATTGTCCCGGCCCTGTCGGCGGCATATGTGATGTTTCCCGTATTCGTAGACTTCCGCTATGATTACAGCTACAGGAAATTCCGGCCCTTCGGAGATGTACGGATCGGCTACAACATTTTCGACGGATTCTACATGTCGCCCACAATCGGCTACCGCCTGAACTGGGGTCGCAAGATGAACGTAAACTTCGGCGTCGGCTTGACCCTCATGGGCATGACCGACGAGATAAGCACACCCTCCCCCGACGTCTACCACCCCTCATCGAAGAAAAGGCGCTATGCCGAAACATTCTTCACCCTGCGCATAGGCATCGATTTCTGACCCCTCCCGGCAAAGAGCCGCCGAGGGTAATCACTCGCGGTAATATATTCGCTTGACGCGTGGCGACACGGAGGTCAGGATTTCATAGGGTATGGTGCCGAGCACATCGGCAAGCCGCTGCACGGGCATATTTCGGCCGAAAATCTCCACCGCATCGCCCACCTTGCAGTCTATGCCGGTGACGTCAATCATGCAGGCATCCATACATATGTTGCCCACTGTGGGCGCCTCACGGCCATTCACCATCACCTTGACGGCGCCACGCCCGAAATGGCGGTTCATGCCGTCGGCATATCCTATGGCTATCGTGGCTATGCGCGCAGGCTTCTCCAACCTGCCGTAACGGCCATAGCCCACTGTCTCGCCGGCATCCCAGTCGTGCAACGCGCATATCACCGTCCGCAACGTGGAGACAGTCTGCAGCGGCTCCTCGCCGGCCTTTTCCACAGGATAGACGCCATATAGACCTATGCCCAGACGTGCCATGTCGTAATGATGCTCGGGATAACGCATCATCCCGGCAGTGTTGAGCACATGCCGAAGCACCTTATAGCCGCATCTTTCCTCCACGTATTCCGACCATTCGGCGAAACGCCTCAGCTGCAGCTCCGTGAAGGCATCCTGGGCGGGGCAGTCGGCAGTGCACAGATGCGAGAAGATGCTTCTCACCCCGACCTCTTCCACCCCGTCGAGTGCATCCATAAGCGCCGGCAGTTCGTCGCCCGTAAAACCCATGCGGTGCATGCCCGTGTCGAGCTTCAGATGTATGGGATAACCGGTCACGCCATTCTTGCGCGCTTCCCGGATTACATCGTCAAGCATCTGACGGGAATAAATCTCCGGTTCGAGACGGTTGGCGAACATCGCCTTATAGTTGGCCACACGCGGGTTCATCACCATCACGGGCATGGTAATGCCATGGCGGCGCAGCTCCACGCCCTCGTCGAGCACTGCCACCGCCAGATATGCCGCACCGGCATCCTGCAGGGTCTTGGCTATCTCATAACTGCCGGCACCATAGCCCGACGCCTTGACCATGCACACTATCCCCGTGCTCTGAGGCAGCTTGCGCCGGAAATAATTGTAGTTGTGGAGCAATGCGTCAAGATTCACCTCCAGCACCGTTTCGTGGCGGCTCGCCTCAAGCATCTCCTCGATCTCGTCGAAGCGCGCCTCCGGCGAGCCCTTGAGGAGTATGGTCTCGTCGGTGAAGTCGGATGCCGACCGCCTCTGCATGAACTCGGCGATATCAGAATATAATTCAGCTCCCGGGAAGAGAGAGCCGTGATGTTTCAGTTTGGGGCCGATGCCTATGAACCGCGTCACGCCGGCGGCGGCTATGAGCTTCGATATACGGGCATACAGCTGCTCCTCGTCGGCGCTCTCATGCAGGAGGTCGCTGAGAATCAGGGTAAGGCCCTGCCCTTTTCCCTGCCGGCGGCGAGCGAAATGCAACGCCGGACCCAGCGACGAGAAATCGCTCGTATACTGGTCGTGGATAAGCACGCATCCGTTGACGCCCTGAAGCACGTTCAGCCTCGTGCCCAGCTTGTGGAGGTGGCGGAATCTGTCGGCAATCACCTCCCTGTCGACGCCATGTACAAGCATGAATGTCAGAGCATTCGCCGCATTCTCATAATCTGCCTCGGAGGTCAGAGGCGCCGTAAGGCTCGCCGGCTCGCCGGCGTAGACATAATCCAGCCGGGCAGCGCCATCGCCGACAGTGCGCGTTATGAAGACGTCGGCTGCCGGGTCGGTGTAGCTCCACGTCACCCGGCGGGCATCCGGCGACACTTTCGACACCGCATCCCTGACCAGAAGATAGTCCCGGCAGAAAATCACGC
>CABUTY010000282.1 GCA_902494595.1 uncultured Porphyromonadaceae bacterium
AGTGGGCCAACTGCGTATACCGGCAGCTTGGTGTGCTGGAGACCAAAGACCAGCTTGCAGCTGCCGCCTGGATGCGCGCCCAGAATTATATCGACGCCGAAAACACGGCATGTTTCGGATGGAGTTACGGCGGATATATGACGTTGATGGAACTTGGCGACCCGTCATGCCGCTTCAAGGCGGGAGTAGCCATGGCCCCCGTGACCGACTGGCGCTTCTACGACTCCATATATACCGAGCGATACATGCAAACACCGCAACAGAACGAAAGCGGCTACAATCTCGCATCGGCATTGGCAAGAACACAGAATGTGAATGGACGACTCCTGATAATGTCGGGTACGAGCGATGATAACGTGCATTTTTATAACACGCTGAAATACAGCTCCAAACTCAGCTATGAGGGGAAAGTTTTCGACATGATGGCACTCACAGGATTCGAACACAGCCTCCCCATGTGCAACGCAAGAACACAGCTGTTTAAAAAAATCGCCGATTTCCTTAATACAAATATGAGTCAAAAGCGTTAATATAATATAAAAGAGGAGAGTGAGGAACTAATCAGGCGTGTATAACGGTTTTCAGGAAGCGTTAGACCAGTGATATCAACAACCTGACGAAGCGAAAACGATGCAAGATCTGGAAAAAATAAGCAGCGCACGGCTCACGGGATATTGGAAGGACCTGTCGATGGGACTTCTGATACTTCTTGTGGTCATGTTCCTGTCGCAGGCCTTGCCGTATTACTTCTCGCCGATAGTGGCGTTGGTGGGAGCAGCGGTGATGTACACCATGCTCTACAATAACAAGCTGAAAAGTCCGCCGTCGTGCATGATCACCATCTATGCGTTGTTCTGCTGCATGATATGCTACTCTTTCTTCAGCATTGTCATCAACGTGCTCTATATCTGGGGAATGCTTGAGCTCCCGAAAGAGCTGGTGTTCTTCCATCCTCCCTTCATACCCAGCCTCATCCTCGACCCTATCTGCGCCGTAACGCTGTTTGTGATATACAGCAGACACAACAACCTGCGCTACTGTCTCAACTGCAAGTTCAAGAACGGATTCTCGATTGAACGCGGAAAATTCGGCGAACTGCTGCACAAGGAGTCGAAGAACCAGCTTCTGAACCTCTTCTTCCTGTTCACGATTCTGTCAGTGATAGTATGGGTATACTATTTCACGCATTACGACCGGAGCGCCGACATCAACAAGCGCGACATGTACATCTTCTCCTGGCTCAACCTGATGATGGTAGTGCTCGACGAAGCATATTTCGCCTTCAGGTATTACAATCTCTACCTCGACTATCAGGAGAGCGGCGAAATCATCACCGAACAGGAGCTTTCCGACATGACGGTAAAGACGTATCTGCGTTTCTATGTGATATGCGGTAATTCCATTTATCTTAACGACAAGATGGTAGATCCGTCGATGCCGTTCCGCCAGATAATAGATACTCCGTTCGTGACCAAGAGGAATGTCAACGGTATCACCACTGCGGAAGTTGAGGGGATCATACATAAGATGGTGGGAGTGCCGGGACATCTGCGCTTCTTCTATGGCCGTAAGAATCCCGACCTCAAGAAGCATTCCCTGCTGAGATATTTCTATTTCCTCGACGGCACCCCAGAGGATTATCCCGAGATGCGGGTGATGGGTAAATGGATTGACTTCAACAGGGTAAAGCATGTTTACAACCAGAGTCCGACGCTCATCAACAAGATGATGCTGTCTGACATCTCGCGCATGACCACGATAGTGCTCACTCAGAAGATTTTCGACCAGCGCGGTTATCGGAAGATAAAGGCGAAATCGTATCAGCCTACATACGACCTTCTGGAAGTACGCGACAGCGACTATGACTTCCAGGACGACAAATGGATACGTGTGGCGATGTTCAATTCCGACTCGAAGGGCTTCTTCCTGCGCAGACTGTGGAAGAAGATGCTCAACCAAAAAGACGACGCGACGTGGGGCTGAGAAGCTCAATAGCGATAGTTGGGCCTACGGCGTGCGGCAAGACGCGTCGAGCTGTCGAAGTGGCCCGTGCTTTCAATGGCGAGATCATATCCGCCGATTCCCGGCAGGTATACCGCTCGATGGATATCGGAACAGGCAAAGACCTTTGCGAGTATGAGGACATACCCTATCATCTCATCGACATACGCGATGCAGGACATAAGTATAATCTCCACGAATATCTTCATGATTTCAGGGAAGCCTATGCCTTGGTGGAGAGTCGCGGGCATATGCCGGTGATATGCGGCGGGTCGGGGATGTATGTGGAGAATGCCCTCAAGGGCATCTATCTGCCTGAAGTGCCGGCTAATCCGTCGCTCAGGAAAGAGCTGCAGGGCAAATCCATTGAAGAACTGACAGAGATACTCCGACAGTACAAGAAGCTGCACAACACTACCGACATCGACACGGTGGCGCGGGCTGTCAGGGCTGTGGAGATTCAGGAATATTACCGCAGCCACCCCGAGGAGGCGGCAATGGTATCGGCCGACAACGCCCGTCCACTCGATTGCCTGGTGATTGGCATCGAAATTCCCCGCGACGCGAGAAGAGAAAGAATATCCCGGCGACTGGAAAGCCGTCTCGAAGAGGGTATGGTGGAGGAGGTGAGAGGCATCCTTGACGCGGGAGTGAACGCCGACGACCTTATTTATTATGGACTTGAGTACAAGTACGTGACCTTGTATGTAACCGGCGAGCTGTCGTACGCCGAAATGAAGAAGCTGCTCGAAACGGCTATCCATCAGTTTGCCAAGCGGCAGATGACATGGTTCCGTGGCATGGAGAAGCGTGGCATACATATCCATTGGCTTCCTTACGACATGCCGCAGGATCTTTTTCTGTCGGAAGTGCATAGCCTTATGGACTCCATTCCGTAAAAAACTGTTATATCCTTAGCAACTGTTTGATTTTTATTGAATCAAATTTAGGCTCTGTTCCTTAAAAATTGTTTACGCAGGGGCGGTGGATTTTCGCGGAAATTCCGCGAGTTGAAGAGGGAGTGTAGCGAGCTA
>CABUTY010000283.1 GCA_902494595.1 uncultured Porphyromonadaceae bacterium
GAGGAGTTTTTCGATGGCTTCGCGCTGTTCTGGGGTGACCTCCTTGTAGTCGGTGGGTATGCGCTCGAACTCTGCCGATGCTATCTCCACACCTCTGTCCTCAAGGAATTTCTGAAGGTTGGCAAACTGGTCGAAGGCGCCGTAAACCACCCATTCCTCGGCCTCGGGATCCGTCTCCAGTTCGGCCTCATAGTCCATGAGGTCAAGTTCGAATTCTTCCTGGTTGAGTTCGGCCGGCTTGATATGGAACACGCTTTTGTGGTCGAAGAGGAAGGAGAGGGAGCCCTGTGTACCCAGGGAGCCGCCATGCTTGTTGAAATAACTGCGTACGTTGGCCACGGTGCGCTGGTTGTTGTCGGTGGCTGTCTCCACCACGATGGCTATGCCGTGCGGCCCGTAGCCTTCGTATACTATCTCCTTATAGTCGCCGGCATCCTTGTCGGTGGCCTTCTTGATGGCACGGTCAACAGTGTCCTTGGGCATGTTGGCGGCCTTCGCGTTCTGCATCAGCACGCGGAGACGCGGGTTCATGTTGGGGTCGGGTCCACCGGCCTTGACGGCTATAGTGATTTCTTTGCCTATGCGTGTGAACGTTCGGCTCATGTTGCCCCAGCGTTTCAGCTTGCGGGCCTTGCGGTATTCAAATGCTCTTCCCATTTTATGGATGCTGTTAGTATATTATCTCAATTGTGCGCCTGTGGCGTCGCTGACGGCTGTCACCACCTTTTTCATGGCGGCCTCCACCGCCTTGTCGGTAAGTGTCTTCTCGGCGTCGTGGAATGTCAGGGCCACGGCGTAGCTCTTCTTTCCCTCAGGGAGCTTGTCGCCTTCGTAGACGTCGAAGAGGCGTACCTCCTTCAGTAGTTTGCCTCCCGCCTTGCGTGCCGCCGTCTCTATGTCGGCGAACTTCACGCTCTTGTCGACCAGCAGCGCCATGTCTCTGTCGACGCCCTGCGTCTTGGGAAGCTCCTGAAACTCCACCTTGTTCTTGCGCGCGGCACGGCAGAGCGTATTCCAGTCGAGCGACGCATAGACCACAGGCTGCTCTATGTCGAATTTGCGGAGTATCGCCTTGCGGACCATCCCCACAACTGCCAGACAGTTGCCCTGACGGCTCAGCATGTTGAGTTTGGCGGCGAAAATCTCGTCGGCGCCCTGCTCTACCCGGAGCGTGTCGGTATCAATGCCGGCGCGGCGCAGCAGCGACTCCACAACTCCCCGCAGTTCGTAAACGTCGTTGAGCGACGCCGGCGTGTTCCAGCTGCGCGATGTCCTGGCACCGGTAATCCAGATTCCCAGCTCCATGCGCTCGCTGAAAGGCGCCAGCGGCTGCTCCTTGCTTATCTCCCGGCTCGGGTCGTAGCTGTAGACATTCCCGAACTCATAGAAGCGCAGCCCGCCGCTGCGGCGCTTGAGGTTGTGCTCTATCGATTCGAGGCCTCCGAAGAGGAGCGTCTGTCGCATCACCGACAGCTCGCTGCTCAACGGGTTCATGATTCTGACGCATTTGTCTGCTCCCAGCATCTCCAGACCTTCATAATAGGCCCGCGAGGTGAGGGAGTTGTTGAGGATTTCGTTGAATCCCTGTGCGGTGAGCTGTTCGCTGAGGGTCTGCATGAGGGCGTTGGAGGCGTCGGTGTCGCCGGGTTGCGACATGGCCACGGTGACGCGTTCCGGTATCGCTATGTTGTTATAGCCGTAGATGCGCAGTATCTCCTCCACCACGTCGCAGGGACGCGTCACGTCCACGCGATAGGTGGGCACCGTGAGGTGCAGCACGTCGGCGTCGCCCGTTTCCTCTACGCCGAACTCGAGAGCACGCAGGATGGTCGTAACCAGTTCCTTAGGTATCTCGCTCCCGATGAGTCGGTTGCAGTAAGCAAGTGAGAAGTCGAGTTCCACCGGCTTTACGGGCGAGGGGTATATGTCGGCGATGTCGCCGCAGACCTTGCCGCCGGCCAGCTCGGCGATGAGCACGGCGGCCAGCTTGGCGGCATAGACGGTGATGGCCGGGTCGGTGCCTCGCTCGTAACGGAAGGAGGCGTCGGTGCTCAGCCCGTGGCGTCGCGCCGTGCGACGTATCCGCGTGGAATTGAACCACGCGCTCTCTATGAACACGTCGGTGGTCGTTTCCGTCACGCCCGAGTCGAGTCCGCCGAAGACGCCGGCGATACACATTGGCTTCTCGGCGTCGCAGATCATCAGGTCACTTTCATGAAGCTCCCGCTCCACGCCGTCGAGGGTAGTGAACTTTGTCCCCGCCGGGCAGGTGCGCACCACTATCTCCTCCCCTTTCACCTTGTTGAGGTCGAAACAGTGGAGGGGCTGACCTATGCCCAGGAGCACGAAGTTGGTGATGTCCACGATTTTGTTGATAGGTCTCTGTCCTACGGCGGTCAGGAGGTCTTTGAGCCATTTTGGCGATTCGGCCACCTTGACGCCGCGCACCGTCACTCCCGAATAGCGGGGGCATCCCTGCGTGTCGTCGACGGTTATCTTCACGGCGCCGTCGGGAGTATCTACGCGGAAGGCGCTCACGTCGGGGAGCGATATCTCGGGATATTCCGCTTGTGCGCGGCCTTGGCTGAGCTCGCACCATTGCTTGGCCTTCAGGTCGCGGGCAACACCGTAATGGCTGGCGGCGTCTACCCTGTTGGGGGTAAGCTCCACTTCCAGGCACCAGTCGCTGTCAAGCTTGAAATATTCCGCTGCCGGTGTTCCGGGGGCTATGCCGTCGGGGAGCACCATGATGCCGGCGTGGTCGCTGCCTATACCCAGCTCGTCCTCGGCACATATCATGCCGTACGACTCCACGCCTCGAATCTTGGACTTCTTGATCTTTACCTCTTTGTCGCCGTCGTAGAGCACGGTGCCTACCGTGGCCACGGGTACTGTCTGTCCCGCCGACACATTGGGGGCGCCGCAAACTATCTGAAGAGGCGTCTCGCCGCCCGTGTCTACTATGGTGATATGAAGATGGTCGGAGTCGGGATGTGCCTCGCAGGTCAGTACCTTCCCGATCACTA
>CABUTY010000284.1 GCA_902494595.1 uncultured Porphyromonadaceae bacterium
ACACTTCACGTCACATAGGGTACATGCCAGAGGAAAGAGGCCTTTACGACAACGCCACCGTGGAGAAACAGATAATGTTTTTCGGAATGCTCAAGGATGGCGACCCGGCAAGGATGCGGCAGGTAATGAAAGAATACATAGAGCTGTTCAACCTTACCGGCCAGGAGCGTCGCAAGGTCAAGGAACTGAGCAAGGGAAACCAGCAGAAGGTGCAGATAATAGCCACGCTGGTGCATGAGCCGGAACTGGTGATTCTCGACGAGCCTTTCAGCGGCTTCGACCCCATAAACGGTGCTCTTCTTCAGGAACTCATAGACCGTCTGCACAATCGCGGCGCCACGATAATCCTGTCGTCGCACAATATGCACGCTGTGGAGGAGATGTGCTCCCACATAGCGCTGGTGAACAATGGCCGCATACTCGTGGACGGCCGCCTCGACGACGTCAAGGAAGCCAACAAGACCGACGAGCTTCTGCTCACCACCGCCGCTCCGCTTGACCGCGAACTGGCCATGGATTCCGGCCATTTCCTCGAAATCGGCGACGATGTGCTCCGCAACGGCCGAAAAGGATTCGCTTACCGACTCAAGAAACGTCCAGGCATCCCTAACGGCGAACTCCTCCGCGACATATCCCTCCAGGCCGACGTGCTTCATTTCGAGGAGGCTCTCCCATCGCTCAACGACATCTTCATGAGGTACACCACCGGTGACATTAATCTCCATATCCCGGCTCCGCAAACGGATACCGCATCCCAAACTGAAAACGCATGTCAAAACTTAAACTGATAATCAAGAACGAGGTCATGACTGACCTCACAAGCAAGTCGTTCTGGGTAATGACTCTTGTAGTACCGGTGCTGTACGTGGTGTTCGGGCTGATTGTGGGCATGATGGCTGCCGAGTCTGACACGTTCGCCAAATTCGCCAATCCCACGGCACCCGACGAAGAGAACCTCAGCGGCTGGCAGATTGCCGGTATGATGGGAGGCCTGCTGCTCACCCTCTTCCTCATGATATACGGCTCACAGATTTACGCCAAGGTGAGGAAAGAGAAAATCAACCGCATCATGGAAGTACTGGCCACCTCGGTCACGGGCAGAACGCTGATGATAGGCAAGGTGATATCAGTGCTGATTGTAGGCTTTGTGCAGCTTGCCGTATGGGTATTGTTCGGGCTTGCCGCCATGGGCATATTCATAGCGGTGGCCGCCGCGGCAATGCCTATGGACTGGCTGGCCGAACCGCATCTGTGGCTGAGCATCATGTGGCTCACCCTCTTCTTCTTCGGCGGTTACCTCTTCTACGGATCCATCTATGCCGCCTGCGGAGCCATCACCGACAAGGACAACGAGAACCAGGGCTACATGACAGCCATAACCATGCTCCTCCTCATCTCTATGTATGTGGGACAGTTTGCCGTTGACAACGGAACCTCAGTAATCACCCAGATATGCTGCTTCGTGCCATTCACGGCGCCCTCGGTATGCACCGTGGCAGCCTTCGCCGGTGACATGCCTGTTTGGGAAACGGCTCTTCAATGCATCATCCTATACGGATGGGCTTTCCTCGCTCTCTCTTTCTCCGGAAAGATATATACCAGCTCTATCCTTCTGAAAGGGCGCAAGTTCTCTCCAAAAGACATCGTACTCTTCCTCAAGGCCAAATAAGACCTGCAATATCAGGCCATTCGGAAATAAAATATTTTAGCGATAAATTTTGCATATGGCAAAATTTATCGCTAAATTTGTAACCGAAAATTTGTGGGGATTTAGCGTCGGATTCATTTAAAATTCGAATCAGGCGAAACCTCAAAAGAAAATAACTTAAAACGATTCTAATACCATGGAACTACCCTACGCGGAATCTTGGAAGATCAAGATGGTAGAGCCTGTTCGGAAGAGCACGGCCGAAGAGCGTGAAGAATGGCTAAAAGCTGCGCATTACAATGTGTTTCAGCTGAAAGCGTCGGAAGTATACATCGATTTGCTTACCGACTCAGGTACCGGGGCGATGAGCGACCGCCAATGGGCCGCCATGATGACCGGCGACGAGAGCTATGCAGGCTCTACGTCTTTCTATGAGTTGCGCGACACCATACGCCGCATCACCGGCTTTGAATACGTGGTGCCAACCCACCAGGGCCGCGCTGCCGAGAACGTCCTCTTCTCTCACCTGGTACACGCCGGCGACTATGTGCCCGGCAATTCTCATTTCGACACCACCAAAGGCCATATAGAGGCCCGCAAGGCTTTTGCCGTTGACTGCACGGTCGACGATGCCAAGAATACCCAGCTCGAAGTGCCCTTCAAAGGCAATGTGGATCCCGCAAAGCTCGAGAAAGCCCTTAAGGAGTATGGCGACAAGGTGCCTTTCATCATCGTGACCATCACCAACAACACCGCCGGCGGACAGCCTGTATCGATGCAGAACCTTCGCGAAGTAAGGGCTCTGGCCGACAAGTATGGCAAGCGCGTGGTGTTCGACTCGGCACGCTTCGCCGAAAACGCCTACTTCATCAAGACGCGTGAAGAGGGTTACGCCGACAAAACCATCAAAGAGATATGCCGCGAGATGTTCGACCTCGCCGACACGATGACCATGTCGTCGAAAAAAGATGGCCTTGTGAATATGGGCGGCTTCATAGCCACTCGCTGGGAGGACGTATACGAAGGATGCAAGAAATTCGCTATACCTTACGAGGGCTACCTAACCTACGGAGGCATGAACGGCCGCGACATGGCCGCGTTGGCCGTAGGTCTCGACGAGAACACCGAGTTCGACATGCTTCACACGCGCATCCATCAGGTGGAGCTGCTCGGCAAGCTCCTTGACGAATACGGCATACCCTATCAGCGCCCCGCCGGCGGCCACGCCATCTTCGTGGACGCCCTCAAGGTGCTCACGAATGTGCCCAAGGAGGAGTTCCCGGCCCAGACGCTTACCGTGGAGCTGTACCGCGAGGCAGGCATACGCGCCTGTGAGATTGGCTACATCCTCGCCGACCGTGACCCCG
>CABUTY010000285.1 GCA_902494595.1 uncultured Porphyromonadaceae bacterium
ACGTGATAAGAAATTATTTCAATGACTCCTATAAGATGGCTGTATCGGCTCTTGTAGAGGATGACAAGCTTACCGTCGACGAACTGAAGGAAATTATCGAATATATAGAAAACAAGAACAGCCATGGGTGACTTCTTTTCCATTACGCTCGTGTCAGGCATAATCCTGCTCTGTCTGTATATGCCCTACAAGCTTCTGCTTGCCGGAGCCAGGCAGCATCGCTTCAACCGTATTGTAATGATGGGAATGTATCTGGTGTCGGTAACGGTGCCGCTGCTGATGAGAATGGATATTCATGTCAGCGGTTCGGAATCGGGGCATGTGGCGCAGCCCGTAGCCGACATTACTTTCGGTCCGCTTACGGGAGGAATCATACCGCAAGCAGCTCCCGTGTGGGCAAGAGTGGCGCTATGGATATACCTTGCCGGCGTGGCTGTGACCTTGACGAGATTCATATGGGTATACCTACGGCTGCTGCATATAATCCGGACGGGGCGCAGACAGGAGAGGAACGGATACACACTGGTGATTGCCCGTGATGCCTCCATATCTCCATTCAGCTGGCGCAAGTATGTGGTGGTGGGCGACCCGGATGATGCCGCGGAGAACAAGGCGGTGATGATTCATGAGCTGCGGCATCTTTCCGCGTTGCACAGTCTGGATATCTTCATGGCACAGATTTACGCCATAGCCGTATGGTATAATCCGGTGTCGTGGCTGATGATCGACGAACTTAAGACAGTCCATGAGTATGAGGCCGACGAGGCTGTAATCGACTCCGGAGTGAATCTGAAAGAATACCAAATGCTATTGATAAAGAAAACTGCTGGCGCGCGATTGCCCTCACTTGCCAACAGTTTGAATCACAGTAAACTTCAAAAAAGAATCACTATGATGTACCAGTCAAAATCGAAGTTGGCGGGAAAAATCGGCACTCTTGTGCTCCTTCCCGCGATGGCCATAGGTGTGGCCGTAGTGTCTGTTCCCGCTATAGCGTCGGTAATCTCCGATGCTTCTGAAGCGACTCTGGTGGAATCCGCAGGCAAAGTTAGTGAAAAATCCGGTAAGACGGAAATCGCAGCCATGGCGCCTAGGTCTGTCGCTGATGCTCCTGCCATAAAGGCGGCGGATGAGGAATCCCCTGCACTCCTTGACAGTGAGTCGGAGGTTGCCGAACCATCGGTTATGCAAGCGGCCGTCGCAGAGGCAATGAGTGAAGAAACGGCTGAAGATCAGACCGGCAAAGTATACACAGCCGTGGATCAGTCGGCAGAGTTCCCCGGCGGAGTTCCGGCATTGATGAACTGGTTGGGCTCGAATATACGGTATCCGGAGGATGCCGTTCGCGACGACATACAGGGAAGAGTCATCGTGAAATTCGTGGTCAATACCGATGGCCGCATTTCCGATGCGACGGTTATAAAGGGTGTTTCCGCATCCCTCGACGGCGCGGCCATACGCGTGGTGCAGGCCATGCCGGCATGGCAGCCTGCACAAATCGACGGCAAGAAGGTATCCTCCTGGTTCGTCCTGCCGGTATCATTCAAACTCAGTGTCTCCGAGCCTCAGGACACCGTCTCTACAGTCAGACCATAATCAGTCGGCGGCGGTGACGCCCTTGAGGCGGAGGGGGAGGGCGTCGAGATACATGCGGCGTTGCGCCAGTCGGCGTGACGCCGCCCGTTCGTTGTAAATGCCTCGGGCACGCAGCTCCGTGGCGCGTGCCGCGATATGTGCGGAGCTGCGGCGGTCACACAGCCCCGGAAGAAGCTTGTCGAGACTGTCGGCAAGTGCCTGCTGGTCCTTGCCCATCTCCAGCCGCGTGTTCAGAATGTCGCCGTTGTCGTCGAGCACTATGGGATAAGAGCCCGTATGGTTCCCCATAAGTATATCGGCCTTGTAGAGAGCTTCGGCTGCCAACATATATTTCCTGAGCGAAGGGAGGCTGTCGGCGATAAGACGGCGGGCGGTCTTGATGAGGCCTATGCGCGACTGAGCGGCCATGCGAGCCGGCGTACGGTCGAAATAAACATTCTTCCCGGGAGCGGCCGGAGCATAGGTATGCTCCACGGCCTGCGCCATAAGGGCCGTGCGTAAAGAGTCGCCCACGGTGCCGTAACGTACGCCGTAAACGAGCGGTGTGACAACACTGTCGGGAAGATGCAGCTTGCCGGTGGCCGGCACATTGTTGAGCCAGTACACCGGGCGCTGGAAGCCACTGTCGGCATTCGTAGCCAGCAAGTCGAAGATGAACAGCTGGCCGAACATCACATCGGAAGCTGAGGCAGACAGCGACAGCTTGCGCAGGTCGTAGACCACGGTGTCGCCCGGAGCGACAGGCAGGAGAGCATAGCGTGCCGCCAATTCCGTGGCTTCCGGACGTTTCAGACGACGGAGAATCTCTAAAGCCGGAAGAGTGTCGCTGTTGTTGGCCACGCGTGTGCGCAGCAGCGCGTTATAGATAATGTCACGGCGTTCGAGAGTCAGAGGCAAGGCTACCGATTCCCTCCAGGGTTCGAGAAGATTGGCCGCATAGCGTGGGATGCCCAGATATGAGAGGTGTACCACGCGCACGTCCGTGCGTATCCCGAGCACTTCCTGCGCGTACCATAACGGGAAGGTGAAGTTGTCGCCATCGACGAAAACCACGGCATCCTTTTCGAGCGACTCGAGAGTGGAGCGAGCTATCTGTTCGGCGGCATTGCGACCGCTTCGGTCGTGGTCGTCGTAATTCTCCACGCACATCCATACAGGCACCAGCAATGTCAGGGCAAAGGTCCACGGTGTGCGGCAGAGTCGCGCCAGCAGCAGACAGCCATAAGCCACCCATATGGCAAAGGTCCAGAAAGAGCCGAGGAAGGAATAGTCGCGTTCGCGCGGCTCGCCCGGATCCTGATTGAGATAGACAACGATGGCCACCCCCGTCATGATGAACAGCAGGATGGTCACGGCGGCCGTGGCCTTGCCGCGCCTGCCCGCGGAAAAG
>CABUTY010000286.1 GCA_902494595.1 uncultured Porphyromonadaceae bacterium
ATGGAGTTCGCCGTCGAAGCCCAGAAACTTTTACAGATAAGCCTCGCCGACTCTGTCGGCTGATAATTTAAATGATCGACTGATAATTTAAATGATCGAAAGAATAATAATCATAGATGCCGTGGACCCGCAGACCTTCTACGGGCCTAACAACAGCAACATGTCGCTGATACGCAACCTGTTTCCCAAGCTGCGCGTCACGGCACGCGGCAATGTCATCAAGGTAATCGGCGAGGACCACGAGACTGCCGAGTTCGAAAAGAAGATCAAGGAGCTTGAGGCATGGGCGGCACGTTACAACAAGCTCACCGAAGATGCTATCATCGACCTTGTGCGCGGAGAAGCGCCGCGACGCATGGATGCCGACGGCGTGATTATCTACGGTCAGAACGGGCGCCCCATCACTCCGCACAACGCCAACCAGTCGCGGATGGTGCGCTCCTTCGCCGACAATGAGAGCCACTGCTTCTTCGGTGTCGATGCCGCGCTGGCGGCAGTAGAAGAGCTGTTCGTCGTTGATTTTGGAGGTGGTTGCCTCATGTTCCACGGTCGATGAGTCGTTGCGGACGTCGATTGTCGGGAAAGTGTGTGCGCCGCAACGGTCGCCCATCAGCAGCGAGTCGCACTGGGTATAGTTGCGGCATCCCGTGGCCTTGGCGGCAACTCTCACCATGCCGCGGTAGGAGTTCTGCGACCTTCCCGCCGAGATTCCTTTGCTCACTATCGTGGAGCGGCTGTTGCGTCCCAGGTGTATCATCTTGGTGCCTGTGTCGGCCTGTTGGTAATGGTTGGTGAGTGCCACGGAGTAGAACTCGCTCACCGACTCGTCGCCTTTGAGTATCGTCGAGGGGTACTTCCAAGTGATAGCGGAGCCTGTCTCTACCTGGGTCCACGACAGTTTGGAGCGGTGACCGCGGCAAAGACCGCGTTTGGTTACGAAGTTGTAGACGCCTCCCCGTCCCTCGGCATCCCCGGCATACCAGTTCTGCACTGTGGAGTACTTCACTTCGGCGCGTTCCTCGACGATTATTTCCACCACAGCGGCATGCAGCTGGTTCTCGTCGCGCATGGGTGCCGTGCATCCTTCGAGGTACGACACATAGCTGTCGTCGTCGGCCACTATCAGCGTGCGCTCGAACTGTCCCGTGCCGCTGGCGTTGATGCGGAAATAGGTGCTCAGCTCCATCGGACACCTTACCCCTTTGGGTATGTATACGAAGCTGCCGTCGGAGAATACAGCCGCGTTGAGTGCGGCATAGTAGTTGTCGGTGTAAGGCACCACCGTTCCCAGGTATCTTTTCACCAGGTCAGGGTAATCCTTCACGGCTTCGGAGAAAGAACAGAAAATCACGCCCAGCTCAGCGAGGTGCTCGCGGTGGGTGGTCTTGACAGATACGGAGTCCATCACGGCATCCACGGCCACACCCGACAGCCTTTTCTGTTCTTCGAGGCTTATGCCGAGTTTGTTGAAGGTTTTAACAAGCTCGGGGTCAACCTCATCCATGCTTTTTTTGAGAGGTTTCTGCTTGGGTGCGGCGTAATAACTTATGGCCTGGAAGTCGATGGAGGGAATGTCGAGGTGTGCCCATGACGGAGGCGACAGGGTAAGCCAATGACGGTAAGCCTTGAGCCGATATTCGAGGAGCCATTCGGGTTCCTGTTTCAGGGCCGAGATATGGCGTATCACATCTTCGTCAAGACCGGGCGGCACTATGTCAGTATCTATATCGGAGGTAAAACCGTATTTATATTCGGAGCTGGTGGCCTGGTCAAGTACCTGATCGGCCTCCTTCTTTGCATCGTATTTCATTTTTATCTGAATGGGCTAATTGGGCACACCATACATAGTATACGCAAAATTAGCGAAAAAAGTTGAAACGGCAAAAAAGAGGTGTCCGCCTCTCCTCGGAAGGAAAGACGGACGGGGGTTTGTGGGGAGTGGGCGCTTACGGATTCGAACCGCAGACCCTCTGCTTGTAAGGCAGACGCTCTAAACCAGCTGAGCTAAGCGCCCGATTGCGAGTGCAAAATTACAACCTTTTTTTCTTTCCTCCAAATTTTTTCGTGATTTTTTTTCGTAATTTTGCATTGGACTCGCCGGAAATCCTCTCCCCGATACCTGATCCGGCTGCTTATTCTTATATATAATGAGTGTCAGAGACATCAGAATAGAAGATTATAATTATCCTTTGCCCGACAGCCGGATAGCGCGTTATCCGCTTGCCGACCGTGCTTCATGTCGTCTGCTGGCGGCCGACAATGCCGGAAATATCAGGCATATCCATTTTTCAGACCTCCCCGCGCTTCTTCCTGAAGGTGCTCTGTTGGTCTGCAACGATACCAGAGTGATCAACGCCCGAATCGAAATGCGTAAGACTACCGGTTCCCGTATCGAGATATTCCTTCTTGAGCCGATAAGTCCTGTCGACTACGTGTTGATGTTCCAGGCCAAGGGGAGCTGCCGCTGGAGTTGTCTGGTAGGCAACCGCAAGAAATGGAAGGAGGGCGAGCTTGTAAAGGAGGTAGAAGTCAACGGCGTTGCTGTAAGGCTGTCGGCCGTGATTGTGGGTCGACTCCCCGGCAATGCCTTCGAAGTGGAGTTCTCTTGGGATGTGCCGGAAGTCAACTGGGCATCGGTGGTCGAGGCGGCCGGGCAGATTCCCATACCGCCATATCTCAACAGGGAGTCGGAGAAGAGCGATGAGGATGATTACCAGACGGTATATGCCCGGATGCAGGGGTCGGTGGCGGCTCCTACCGCAGGACTGCATTTTACCGATGGGCTGATAGCGGAAATAAAGGGCCGGGGAGTGACGATGCTGCCGGTGACACTGCATGTGGGTGCCGGCACATTCCAGCCTGTCAAGGCCGACACTATCGGCGGCCATCCCATGCATACTGAGACCTTCACCGTGACGGAGACTGCCGTCAGAGAGTTTGTCGACGCTCTCGAGGCTGGGCGCCCCGTGGCGGCCGTGG
>CABUTY010000287.1 GCA_902494595.1 uncultured Porphyromonadaceae bacterium
CTGCGGCTTCTAGCAGCAGGGAGTCGATGGTGATGCTTCCCACATAATTGAGGTCGGCTTCAGTCACGGTGACCCGGTGAATCTTCGATTTCAACATTTCGATCAGCATGGCGTCTGATTTATTTGTCAAGTTCGTTTTTGTAGGTTATGTTATCGATAAGCCTAACCGGGCCGCAGTAAACGGTGATGCATCCCACAATCCAGGGAGCTTCGGCCCAATCCTCGACGGGGAGGAGGGTGCGGGCATCCACGATTTCGAAATATTCCACCCTCATACCTGGGATGGCGTCAAGATATTCAATGACAGACCGGCGTGTGGCGTCGACGGAGTGGTTGAGGGCGTAGGCCTGAGAGTCGAGGAGAGCTCGGTGAATTTCCGGAGCGTTTGCGCGCTGCTCCTCGTTGAGGAGAGCGTTACGGCTTGAGAGAGCGAGACCGTCGTCGGCACGCTTAATGGGGCATGGCACGATGGTGACATCGATGCCTTCGGCAGCCACCATGTTGCGAATCACGGCGATCTGCTGGAAATCCTTTTCGCCGAAATAAGCTCTGTCTGGGCGGACGAGGGCGAATAGGCGCGACACTACCTGGGCGACGCCCTGGAAATGGCCGGGGCGGTATTTGCCTTCCATCACTTCGGCGGCGGTACCCAGCTCATAGTCGTGGTCGCGGCCTGTGCCGTCGGGGTATATGTCGCCGACCTCGGGCAGGAACACTGCCGTCACGCCGGCCTCGGCCAGCAGACGAGAGTCGCCTTCCGGATCGCGCGGATAGGTGGCCAGGTCGTCTGGATTGTTGAACTGCGTGGGGTTTACGAACACGCTGACCACGGCGACATCATTTCCCGCGACACAACGTTCCACCAGCGAGAGGTGGCCGGCATGGAGAGCACCCATCGTGGGCACGAATCCTATGGACTTGCCGTTGTTCTTGCACTGTGATATGAACGACTCAAGGTCGCCCACTCTGTTTATTATCAACATAATACACAATAATGGAGAAGCGCCGGCCGGCGGAAAGAGACTTCCGGCGCCCGCGTTTCGCTGATTCCGGCGCAAAATTACTAAATAATCGGCAAAGTCGGAAATTTTTAGTAACTTTGCACCTTGAAAAACCGTTAACGGTTTAAAGCAAAAGACTAATGGCAGAGCACAGGATAATCTATGTATCGCAGGAGATAGCGCCTTACCTGAAGGCGAGTGAGAATTCGAGATATGACCGGGAATTGCCACAGGCCATGCAGGAGCGTGGCTATGAGGTGCGGACATTCATGCCCGATTTCGGGGAAGTCAACGAGCGACGCAACCAGCTGCATGAGGTGATACGCCTGTCGGGTATCAACATAAGCATCAGCGACAGCGACCATCCGCTGGTGGTCAAGGTGGCCTCGATGCAGCCCTCGCGAATTCAGGTATACTTTATCGACAACGACGACTATTTCCAGAAGCTCGACAGCGATGCCGATGCCTTTGGCTCCAACCGTGCCGACAATGACGAGCGGCTCATATTCTTCGCTCACGGCACTATGTCTACGGCCAAGAAACTGCAATGGGAGCCCGATGTGGTCAACGTGTCGGGATGGATGGCGTCGCTGGTGCCGCTGTATCTCAAGAGGCTTTATTCCGACGGTCCGTCGTTCCACCGCACCAAGGTGGTATATACCGTTACCGACGACCAGACGGCGCCTGACGTTCTTGACGCCGGATTTTTCGACAAGCTCCGCGAGGAGGGCATCAAGCGCAACGACCTCAAGCAGTTCCTCGAGATGGAGCGCGACATACATCTGTTGCGGCGTATGGCGATACAGTGGAGCGACGGCGTGGTTTTCCGCGGCGTGGAGCCCGACCAGGCCCTAGTGGAGATTCTCGAGAAGGCCAACAAGCCCTGGATAGCCATAGATACGGCGTCGCCCCACGGCGATGAGCTCGACGCTTTCTACAAACAGCTAATGCCCCGTAAGAAATGAAAAAAACAGCGATGGCGCTCCTGCTGGCGGTTTTGCCGGTACTCGCCCTCTCTTCATGCGAAGACCAGCTCTCGGATATCGGCGGCTCGCTGGTGAACTCTGAAGTCACTATCTCCGTAGACTCCCTTGTTGCCGACATACATGGCGAGTCGGTACGGGAGAAGAAATTCGACTCCCGCACCACCACCAAGCTGCTGGGACGCCTGTCAGTGCCCGAGTACGGCAGCCTCAGCTGTTCCTTCGTGACGCAGCTCATGAGCGCCACAAAGATGAACATCCCCGACAGCATCACCGAGGAGATGATCGACTCTGCGCGTCTCGTATTCTCGGTACCCCGCGGGTCGCTCACCGGCGACTCCCTGGCGCCGCAGCAGCTGAAGGTGTTCCGCCTCACAAGCCAGATTCCCGACACCGTATCCTCGAGCTTCGACGCAAAGGGATATTATGACCCTCAAAGCCCTATGGGCGTGAAGAGCTATACCGTCAGCAACATATTCATGTCCGACTCGGCTTTCAAGAAGCGTGCCTACGTGAGCATACCCGTGAAACTGCCGAAGGAGTTCGGCATGGAGCTGTTCAGAAAATACCGCGCCAACGACCCCATGTTCCAGTGGCCTTCAGAATTCAACAAATGGTTCCCCGGCATTTATGTGGAGCAGAACTTCGGCAACGGATGCGTTGCCAACATCACCAAAGCCGAGACATTCCTTTACTGGCACCGCACGGAGAAGGTGGCTGTGCCCGTCGACTCGGCGACCGTGAAATATGAGATGCGCGACCTGCGCGACTCCGTATGCCTTATGAGTTCACGGCCCGAAGTGGTGTCGTCGAACAACATCGACTATATCCCTTCCGAAACGCTCGACCGTATGGCCGGCGAGGGGAAGGCTCTGGTCACCACCCCCGGCGGATATATTGTGAATGTAAAGTTCCCGGTGGGCACCATGCTCAAGAAATACCTTGAAAGCAACACCGAGATGTCAGTGGTGGCCAAGTTCACGCTC
>CABUTY010000288.1 GCA_902494595.1 uncultured Porphyromonadaceae bacterium
ATGGACATGATGTACATGCCCGATGCGCTTCGCGCCGCCATTGAAATCATGGAGGCCGACCCCACCAAGCTGCATCACCGCAACTCCTTCAACATCGCCTCAATGAGCTTCGACCCCGAAATCATCTACAACAAGATACGCGAGTATATGCCCGACTTCAAGATGGAATACGAGCTCGACCCGCTGCGCCAGGCTATCGCCGACTCATGGCCCGACAGCCTCGACGACACCTGCGCTCGCCAGGAATGGGGCTGGAAACCCGAGTTCGACCTCGACACCATGACTCAGGACATGCTTGCTAACCTCAAAATAAAACTCAACAAAGAATTCAACCAGTCTGTCATGGCTTGAGACCCCTCCGTTCTACACCACCAAAGGCCATCCTCAGGGTAATCCTCAGGATGGCCTGTTCATTGTGGAGGCACACCAAAAATTAATTTCCAATGAATTTTTCGATTCAAACGTTTATCTTTCAGAAATAATCGCTAAATTTGACTACATGAAACTGATTGAGCTGAATCTTCAACATATCTTGGACTTGTGCCGTAAGCATAAGGTCAAGACCCTTTCCGTCTTTGGCACTATCCTCACAGATAAGTTCAACGACCAAAGCGATGTGGACTTGCTTGTGGACTTTGAGCAGGTAGACCATAACACCTTTGATTATGTCAGCAATTACTTCGACCTGAAGTATTCATTGGAGCAGCTGTTCAATCGCAAAGTGGACTTGATAGAATACGGAAAAAACCTCAATCCAATCTTCAAAGCGTTGGTTGACAGAAATAAACAGTTGATATATGGATGAGTAGTATATAGCCGTTTATATCTACGATGTAAAACGAGCCATAGATGAAGTCGAAAGCTACTTTGTTGGCTATCCCATGCGTTATGATGTCTTTGAAAAAGACTATCTGCGTAGAAGTGCCGTTGAGAGGAAAGCTGAGATAATGGGAGAAGCCATAAACCGTATTCTGAAAATTCAACGTGATTTTCCTCTTCCAAACGCAAAAGCCGTGATTGACACACGCAACCGAATAATACATGGCTATGATTCGGTTAAGCCCGAATTTCTGTGGAGCTTGGTTATACGCCACATTCCCGAACTCAAAAAAGATGTGGATAGAATCATTGCCGAATATGGAATATCACCTGACACGATAAGCCACTAACCACATGCTGCATATGCCATCCTGCCCAATCAAAGCCATCACAACGATGGCTTTTTCTTTTGATGGAAAAATTTGTAACTTTGCAGGGTGAAATCTTTATATACACAAGCATCCTCTCTGCGAATCCTTATATTGACACTCATGGCATGCGTGTCGATAGCAGCCATGAGTCAGGAGCCGGGTGAAACGCCGACGAAAGCCAAGACACCCCGGAAGCCCGGCAACGCATGGACCCTCGCAACTCCTCTCGGACTACCCGAAGCCTCAACCATAGATACTCTCGAATACAATTACCAGCACCAGTTCATACCGTCGCAGACCAGCGACGCATATGCCACTACCGGCCAGCTCGGCGGCCCGGCGCTCGACATGATATATTTCGGCCGCCACAACCCTCAGCCATTCTTCTTCAACGACGCCATTTACAAATGGGTGCCCTCGTTTGAAAAGGAGAAGTTCTACAATGTATACATACCCATGACATTGCTCAGCTACAACTTCTCCACGGGGCGCGACAGCCATTCCGACCTTCTGCGCGGAGTATTCGCCGGCAATGTCAACCGCCGCATAGGCGCCGGTGCCTGGATTGAATATCCTTATACAAAAGGGTGCTATGCCGACCAGGCCGCCAAGGAACTTGCCTACGGCTTCCAGTTCTACTACAAAGGCAACCATTACCAGATGCAGGCTTTCTACAACCATTACAACCATGTAAACAAGGAGAATGGCGGCATCACCGACGACCGCTACATCACGGACCCGGCGGCGGTGCAGGGAGGCGTGACAAGCATAGAGCCCAAGAGCATACCTGTGCGGCTGAGCGATGTCCACAACCGTGTGCGCGGACAGGAGTTCTACATGTCGCATGCCTACGCCGTGGGCTTCAACCGCGAGATTACCCAGCCCGGCGACACTGTGCCGCGTTTCGAGCTCGTGCCCGTGACCAGATTCATCTACAGCCTCAACGTCGAGCAGAACGACCGCCGTTTCCTCGCCCAGAATATGCAGAAAGCCTCCGACTTCTGGCCCGACACCTATTTCAACAAAGCCTTGACCGATGAACTTACCGACCACTGGTCGGTGGCAAATACCTTAGGCGTACAGATGCTTGAGGGATTCCATAAGAAAATACCTTTCGGGCTGTCGGCATGGGTAACCTACGACATCGACAAATGGTGGTTCAGACGGGTTCTTCCTGAGGCGCCGACAGAAGGCACAGATCCGGTTTCTCCTGAAGAAGAGGGACTTACGCCGCTGCCGGAAGATATCGACGTCAATATTGCGGAACAGCGCAACCGCGTATGGGTAGGAGCACGCCTCGAGCGCACGCAAGGTCGCCTGATACGCTTCTATGCCGACGGCCGTTTCGGCCTGGTAGGCTCCGCAGCCGGCGAAATTATCGTCAACGGAAACATCACTACCCGTTTCCGCCTCGGCAAAGACACCGTGGAAATTGCCGCCAACGCCGCTTTCAGAAACGAGGAACCTAACTGGATTCTAAAGCATTATATCGGCAACCACTTCGTATGGAACAACAACTTCGGGAAAATACGCTCGTTGCGCGTGGGCGGACATCTGCATATTCCATGGACAAAAACCGACCTCTACGTGAATTTCGACAATGTGCAGAACATGGTGTATTTCAACGCCGCCTCCCGTCCCGAGCAGTTCGGCGGCTCGGTACAGGTGTTCTCGGCATCCATCGACCAGAAACTGAGTTTCGGAATATGGAACTGGAACAACCGCATCACTTGGCAGGCTACCTCCGACAAAAGCCGACTGCCACTGCCGGCACTGTCG
>CABUTY010000289.1 GCA_902494595.1 uncultured Porphyromonadaceae bacterium
ATAGAGCAGGCCCGCAGGGAGGCATCCGTAGCCGCTCAGCGCGAAATGGACGCCGCCAAAGTCGCCATAGACCAGGCCCGTAAAGAAGCCGAATCCCAGCTCCGCAACGAAGTAGGTAAATTCTCTATCGAAATTGCCGAGAAAATGATGAGGACGCAGATGAAGAGCGACAAGGCTCAGACTCAGCTGGTCAATAAGTTGTTGGATGAAATAGAAAAGAACTGAGGCCATGATTTCCGGACTGATACCCCACCGTTATGCCAAGGCTCTCTACAAATATGCCGTGGAGACCAAAAGTGCCGAGAGCATATACGGCTATATGAAGAAAGTGACTGAAGCCTTTATGGCCGACAAGGAGCTGGAGAAGGCGGTTTCCAACCCGTTTGTGTCGGTAGCCGACAAGCGGAAGCTGCTGATGGCAGCCGCCGGGGTCGGCGCCGCTGACGCCTATGCCCGGTTCGTGACCCTTGTGCTCGACCATAACAGGGAGGAATTCTTCTTCTTGATGGCACTCGCTTACCGCGACATTTACCGTAAGGAAAACAATATCTCGCAGGTGCGTGTCACCACGGCTGTCGAAATGGACGACGCCGAGATGAAACGACTGCACAAGGTGGTGGAGGACTGCTACCGGAACACCAGCTTCGAGTATAGCCGCGAAGTGAACCCCGACATCATCGGCGGTTTCATCATCGACGTGGATTCCACGCGTCTCGACGCTTCAATAAGCGGCGAACTCGAACAATTACGACAAAACCTCTTAACAGGCAATTAAACAATGCTTAATCCCAGTGAAATATCCGATGTGCTGAAGCAAGAGCTTGAGAACATCAATTCAAAGATAAAATTCGAGGAAGTAGGCACGGTGCTGAATGCCGGCGACGGTGTGGCTCATGTCTATGGTCTTGAGAATGTAAGGAGCAATGAGCTTGTGGAGTTCGAGAATGGAGCCAAAGGCGTGGCCCTCAACCTTGAGGAGAGCAATGTGGGCGTAGTGCTTCTCGACAAGGTCAACAGCATCACCGAGAACATGTCGGTGAAGCGTACGGGCGAAGTGGCGTCGATACCGGTAGGCGAGGGTCTTCTGGGACGCGTCGTGAACATGCTCGGCGAGCCTATCGACGGCAAAGGGCCAATCGAGGGGAAGCGCATTCGCATGCCTCTCGAGCGCAAGGCCCCCGGTGTCATATTCCGTCAGCCGGTAACTACCCCGCTGCAGACCGGTCTCAAGGCTGTCGACTCGATGATTCCTATAGGCCGCGGACAACGCGAGCTCATCATCGGCGACCGTCAGACAGGTAAGACAGCCATAGCCATCGACACCATAATCAACCAGAAGCAGAACTATGACGCCGGCAAACCGGTGTACTGCATATATGTTGCGATAGGCCAGAAGGCCTCCACGGTGGCATCCATCGTCAACACGTTGGAGAAGTTCGGCGCCATGCCTTATACGGTGGTTGTATCGGCGAGTGCTTCGGAGTCGGCGTCGATGCGTTATTTCGCGCCTTTCTCGGGAGTAGCCATCGGCGAATATTTCCGCGACTCGGGTCGCGACGCGCTTATCGTATACGATGATCTCTCCAAGCAGGCCGTGGCTTACCGCGAGGTGTCGCTGATCCTCAAGCGCCCTTCGGGCCGCGAGGCTTATCCCGGCGATATCTTCTATCTGCATTCGCGTCTGCTGGAACGTGCCGCACGAATCATCACCGACCAGAAAGTGGCCGAGAAGATGAACGACCTTCCCGAGGTGATGAAGCCTATGGTGAAGGGTGGCGGCTCGCTGACGGCTCTCCCCATCATCGAGACACAGGCTGGCGACGTGTCGGCATATATACCTACCAACGTCATCTCCATCACCGACGGCCAGATATTCCTGGAGACCTCGCTATTCAATCAAGGTATCCGTCCGGCCATCAACGTGGGTATATCCGTGTCGCGAGTGGGCGGCAGCGCCCAGATCAAGTGTATGAAGAAAGTTGCCGGAACGCTGAAGACCGACCAGGCGCAGTACCGAGAGCTGGAGTCGTTCACGAAGTTCGGCGGCGATATCGACCCAGTGACGGCACGCGTGATTGACAGAGGCCGTAAGAACCAGCGCATACTCTGCCAGCCGCAGTATCATCCCTGGCCGGTGGAGAATCAGGTGGCGGTGATTTATGCCGGTGTCAACGGACTCCTGGAGAACGTTGACCTCGACAAGGTGGCAGACTTCCAGACGCAGTTCCTGCAGACACTGGAGATGAAGTACCGCAAGGAGGTGCTCGACGTATTGAAGAGCGGCAAGCTCACGCCGGAGGTGGAACAGCTACTGACCGCCACGGCCAAGGAGACAGCCGACAGCATATCAAATGGAAAATAAACGGCGGGGCCTCCGGGCCCTGCCTTAACAGACATACTCAATGGCAACGCTAAGGGAACTGAAGACACGCATCGGGTCGGTGGCCTCCACGGAGAAGATTACGGGAGCCATGAAGATGATATCGTCGGCGAAGGTGCATCAGAACGAGCAGCAATTGCGTCAGCTGCAGCCCTTCAGGGCAAAGCTGACGGAAATCATGGGCCATATACTCGGCACAGAGGAGGACTTCCGCTCGCCTCTCATAGAGACGCGTGAGGTACATACGGCAGCCGTGGTGGTCTACGGCTCTGACGATGGGCTCTGCGGCGCTTACAACATTAACATCTTCAAGGGTCTCCTGCTCAAACTCGATGAGATACGCCGGGAGAACCCCGGTGTGAAGGTCACGGTATATCCCGTAGGCGAGAAAATCGCCAAGGCCGTCAGAAGTCTTGACGGCGTGGAGGTGATTGTGGAGGAAGGCGTCGACAGCAAGATGTCGGGCGAGGCCGTCAACAGGTTCACCCACAGACTGCGCGACAAGTTCATCAGCGGCGAACTCGACATGGTGGACGTGGTTTACATGAACTATAAGTCGATGAGCCGTCAGGTGCTGACGATGG
>CABUTY010000290.1 GCA_902494595.1 uncultured Porphyromonadaceae bacterium
AAGCCAGCCTTCGACCCCGGCACCTTTTCAGCCGGCACCACAAAAACGAGGGGTCGCCACAAAAACGAGGGGTCACGAACTAAAACAGGTCGGGAAAGCGTTTTAGATAAAGAAGAATGCGTGCCGTATGATAATATTTCTGATAATACTGGGGAGTCTGTTATTCGCTGGATCGATGGCGTCGCTGGTGTGGCGCATAAGCATCGCGCCGGCGCTGTCGTACCTTGGGCTTCTGACGATAGGGCTCACCACACGCAACGGTTACCCGTTGCTGCCCGTCAACACAGTGATACTCACCACCTGGTTCTGCATGACGCTTGTAGTGACGCTTGCCGTGATGCTCCAGGCTCCGGCTGTCAGGGCCCAGACAAGAGGCGTGGGTTATATCGTGACCGGTGCCCTGGCAGGACTCGCCCTCAGCCTCCTCGCAACCTCCTTCTCCTCATCGGTAAGCATCCTCTATACGGTGATGGTTATATCCGTAATCATCGGCATTTTCCTCGGATTTCTCCTCTATACACGTACGCCTGAAGGCCGACCCGTGCAACCCGGTTCCGGCAATTTCCTCCGTTATCTCCTCGCCAAAGGGTTCCCCACGGCCATCACGGTGATGCAGGCCGGCGTGGTTCTGGTTTTAACTGTAGCAGTCAACAGATTATGAAGTTATCGTTCGGTAAAATATTGGTGTCGCTGGCCATGGTTTCGGTTTTCGGGGCAGGAATGCTCCCAGGCATGGCGGCCAAAAGCAAAAGCAAGATAAAGGTGGAACGCCCCGACCTCGAACAGATAAGGCGCGTGACCCTCGACCCGGCCAACAAGTATTATTTCCCGCGACTCATGGCCAAATATGAGGTCAACGACACCACCATGACTCCTGAAGAATACCGCTATCTATATCTGGGCTATATGTTCCAGGAAGACTATGACCCTTACCGCATATCACCGTATGCGGAGGTTACCGATTCGCTGCGCATGAAGCCCACGCATACCCGTGCCGAAATCGACACCATCACCAAGTATACCGAGCTGGCTCTTCAGGATAATCCCTTCGACCTGCGCCAGATGTCGTTTCTGGTGCATGTGCTCAAGGAACGGCGCAAGGATATGCGCGCCAAGATATGGGAATACCGGCTGGAGAATCTTCTCGGCGCGATAAAGAGCACCGGCACCGGCAAGGATACCGACAACGCATGGTATGTGATATATCCCGTGCATGAGTACGACATGGTGCAGCTCCTCGGCTACGAGGCCACCAACGCCGACTTCATAGAGCCGGGCTACGACTATCTCTCCGTGCGTCCCGACGAGTCGGACAAGCGTAAACGCGACAAGTCGGCCAAGGGTTTCTACTTCAATGTCAGAATCCCGCAGCAACAGTATGAACTCAAACACCCTGAGGAAAACTGATTTCCTCGGGTCTCACTTCATAAAAACAGAATATAATGAGCAATAATAAGATAGAAGGGGGTTCTTCGGAGGTCTATACCGTGGAGCCGGGGATGTATGTGGAGTACAGCTATGAGCTGAGCAATGCTGCCGATGGTTCGCTGCTTTTCGAGGCGGTGAAATCGCGTCCCGACCAGATGGTCTATGGAGTAAGCCAGGAGGTTGTTCCGGGGCTTGTGACGGCCATGGCGGGTCTGAAGGCCGGCGACCGTTTCGATGTGGAGCTTCCTCCCGCCGCCGCTTTCGGCGACCGTAACCCCGATGACATCGTGGAGCTGGACCGCGCCATTTTCGAACGCGACGGCAAACTTGCCGAGGAAGTCAGGGAGAATGCCCTTCTGCCCATGATGACCGCCGAAGGTTACCGGATCATGGGCAAGGTGCTCTCCATCGGCGACAAGGTCACCATGGACTTCAATCATCCCTTCGCAGGTCTTACCGTGCGTTACAAGGGGGAGGTTGTCAAGGTGCGTCCGGCCACGGAAGATGAGATACATCCTGCGAGCGGCTGCGGCGGTGGCTGTGGCGGCTGCGGTGGCGGATGTTCCTCCATAGAGGATGGCTGCGGCGACGGCTCCTGCTGCGGCGGCTGCTGATTTCATCTTAGACATATGATGCGGGGAAGGGTATTCCTTTGTATTGTTGCGGCGGTGTTTGCCGTAGCGGTGTCGTGCGTGCGCGGTAATGGCGGCAAGCCATGGGCGCATGCCGGCAAGGAGGTGGATATCCTTACCGCGCGACTCGACTCTCTGAGCCGGACGGAGGCATCGGAAAGGGAGTTTGGCGAGGCTGTCGGCGCTCTGTCGGCAGCCGCGTCGCGTAATGGCACTACCGACAGGGCTAAGGCGCGGGCCGCTTACTGGCAGGCTTACATGATAGAGCGCTACACCCGTGCCGACTCCACGGGGCATGAGGAGTTCCTTCCTCTACTTGACCGGGCACGCAGTCTCCTGGACTCCTCGTCGTCTCCTTATGACATGGCGCGTGTGGCATCGCTGGAGGCCAACGCTCTCGACCCCGACAGGGCGGTGAAGGCTTATCTCGGTTGTTATGATGTCTTTTCACGTACCGGCGATGCGGATGCCGCCGCAGCTGCCATGTTCAACCTTGCGTATATCTTCCAGCATTACGGCGACTATGCCTCTGCCGATATATGCTATGGAAAGTCGATCGACATGATGGAGCGGCAGGAGCCTCTCGACTCGGGCAAGTATCTGCGTGCATGGAACCACCGGATGGTCATGCACCGTAATATGGGGGATACGGCTGGAGCCGTGAAGCTGGCGGAGAAGGTAGCCTCCATGCCGTTTTACGAAGTATCGGACAAGGTAGTGCTCGGCACGGAGAAGATGCTTTATTATGACGGACGTCACGACATACGTCATCTGCGCAAGGCCATGGAGCGGGCTGTCAGGCTCGGCTGGGAGGAGGATGTGACGCCTCTCTTCCTGTCGCATTTTCTTGCCGAGGGTCCGGCTGACTCTGTGGCTTGTTGGAAGATTCGCACTTTGCAGACTA
>CABUTY010000291.1 GCA_902494595.1 uncultured Porphyromonadaceae bacterium
CGGTATGGACGCCGGCCTTTTTGAGGCCGCGGAGTATCCCTGCGGGACCTTCGTCGTCGACATGCCCGATGGCTGTCTCGCAGGCGGCGAGCACGGCGAAGTCGATGTTGCTGAGGTCGAGGTCGCATAATTCGCGGGCCGAGAGGAGCCCGTCGTCACGTTCGGGATATTGCTGCGATATGTTGGCGCCGGAGAGCACAAGGCCTGAAGCCAGCAGGGAGTTGTCGGCGCTCAGCGTGTCGCGTGTCCACAGGTTGTCGCGGGGTTGGTCGAGCGCCAGCGTATACCCGTGGGTCGACAGATGCATGCGGTGGTAACCGCCGGCCACCTTCTTGAATTCCTCTTCCGTGAGATGTGTGAAGAGGCGTGAATGGTCGAGGATGCTGTCGATGGCTATCGACTCGCGGCGCATGCCGTCGAGAGCCGCGAAGTATATCTGCCTGCCGTTGTTGATGCGCACCATGTACCTGAGGGCGTCATGGTTAGGATTGGCGGCATCCACGGCGGGCATCTCGTCATAGCTTATGCCGCCGGCCACGAGCGTGGTGCCGTTGTCGGCGCGTTTGCGGTCGCGGTCAATTATGTTGGCGAGCGTCGTGAGCCTGTGGAAACGGATGTTCTCCTTGTCGGCGAGGCTTGCCGGCATCCGCAGCGTCTCGATGGCCGCCAGATTGAAGAGGCCGTCGGGCGCGAAATAAACCTCACGAGATTCGGGAGCTATGCTCAGTATGTCACCCCATACCTTGGCGAAGAGCGTGGTGTCGCGGTATATGGCATCCTTGTCGCGGTCGACGTTGGAGCGGGATGCGGGGCCGAAACCGCGGCCTGCCACGCGCCAGTTCTCTATGTCGCTGGTGCTTCCGAGGTCCACGAACCGTGTGTCGGTACGTGTGGCCACGAGAGCCCCCATCCTGTCGGTGATGTTGCCCGTGCTGTCAATGCGCGGATATACTATGAAGTCGACGGCCGTTTCGCCGGCACGCAGTTTTTTGCGGAGGTCGTTGCCGTTGACGGCGAGGCGTGCCGACGCCTTGGGGCCGAAAGCCTTATCGGCGCCTGTAAGCGCCACGCCGCGTCGCAGCAGCGACACGTCGAGAAGAAACGAGGCATCCTCGTTGCCCGTGGCGAAAAGTTCCGACATCAGCGGCTTCTCTTTCTTCCAGTAGTCGAGTCGTCCCTGCTCGGTCAGGGCCGTGAAGGTGGCCAGCACATTGTCGCGCAGCAGGGAATAGTAAGGCTTGAACACGCCGAGGGCCGCGGCATTGTCGCCGCTCATAAGGTGTATCTCGGCTTTCTTGCGCAGGGCGGTGATATAGTCGGCATGTTGTTTGCCCAGTTTGTCGCCAAGGAATGCGATGGCCTCGTCGATGTCGCGGAGAGCCTGGGGCACGTCGCCGGTCATGGCCTCGGCAAGAGCGAGGTTGGAGAGGATTATGGCTCCGCGTACCGACGGATTCTTCCTGTATCCCGACATATCGAGAGCATAGCTCAGGTAACGGCGTCCTTCCGCCGGCTTGCCGGCGAGCATGAGGGTGAAGCCGAGGTTCTGGCCGGTGAGTTCTTTTTCGATAGCTGGGTGGTCGGTGTCGAGGAGTCGGCGGTAGAGGACTTCGGCCTCGTCATAACGGCCGGAGCGCGTAAGGGCACCGGCCTTGTCGCCGATTGCGCGGTACTTTATGTCTGGGGCCATGCCGGCGGTATCGAGGGCGTCGATGGATGCCATGGTCTCGGCATACTGGCCGGTGGAGAGAAGCACGTTTGCGCGGTTGAGGGTTATGATGGCATGGTTGCGCGCGGAAGCGGGCAGGGCGAGGGCGGAGTCATAGTCGGCGATAGCGCCTCCATAATCGCCGAGTATGCGGCGGCAGCGCGCGCGTCCGTCGTAGCCTTGGAACTTCATGCTGTTGCGCAGCCCGGGAAGGGAGAGAAGGGTGTCGTAGACGGCCACAGCCCGGCGGTAGTCGCCACGGATGGCATGGCTCTGCGCCCGCTCCAGGACAGGAGTGGGAAGAACCTGACTTACGGCGGCGACGCTTAATGCCACCGTAAGCATCATGCCTGTCAATATCGCCTTATGCGCCCGTGTCATGGCCGGAATCAGTTGAGAATCACCACGAATGTCCTTTTCTCGCTGTCGGTGTTAGTGACCGAGATGCGAATCTGTCCCGCTTCGGGCTGTTCCACCACGGCCATTGTGGCGTTGTAGCCGTCAAGGGGCGATCCCTGCACCGATGCGTTGCCGACGGTGATGGCGGCGACGCTCAGTGCCGGCACGGCACCGGGCAGCCCGGAGGTGGCCGTAACGTAAGTGATGCCTTCGGTTTCCACGGAGAAGGAATATGTCTGCGACGGCTCCAGACTGAAATGATGCAGATTGAGGTCGGGGACGGTGGCCCTCATTGCATGTTCAGGGTCGAGTAGAGCCAGATCGAAGCTGCTGCTCATAAGCTTTTCGGCGTCCTCGTAGCAGAAAGAAAAATCCGGTTTGCCGGCATTCCCCGAAGGTTCTATGATATCTTCCTCCGTCAGCTCTCCATAGTCGGCGCAGCCGAAGAGGTCGATGGTATGGTTCATCAGCCGGGTGTCCTTGTTGGAGAGGGCGGTCATCATGTCGGAACAAGCCTTGAGGTATATGCCGAGGTTGTCAGATATTTGCGGAGTGGCTGCCGTCACCTGTGTGGCGACTGCCAGAATCATTGTCAAAAAAGCCGTTATTGAGTATTTTCGTTTCATAAGTGCAAAAATAGCAAAAAATCTCGGTATCGGCAATAATGCCAATGAAGTCGTTTAAACTAATTTTTATGGCAAGATTTATTAAGATTTTGGGATAGATTTCTTCTGTCGAACCCCGCAGGGCTCGGGGAGCGAAGGCGACCCAACAGGCAGCGACCTCTCGGTCGGTGCCGATGAGAGAGGAGAAATACGCCCAAAAGATTGATAAAGGTTGC
>CABUTY010000292.1 GCA_902494595.1 uncultured Porphyromonadaceae bacterium
CGAGGCGAAGGCGCGGGAGTTCGCCTCCCTGCTTCAGGAAGGTGCCCTGAAAGAGGATATACCGACCATTTTCATGGGGCTCAAGGAGGCAGAGGCTGTGAAACTCTTCGCCAACACCTATCTGGCGCTGCGCGTGAGCTATTTCAACGAGCTTGACACCTATGCCGAATGCAAGGGGATGGATACCCGTGCCATTATCGAAGGTATAGGGCTCGACCCACGTATCGGCACGCACTACAACAACCCGTCGTTCGGCTACGGGGGCTATTGTCTGCCCAAGGACTCCAAGCAGCTTCTCGCCAATTATGCAGATGTGCCGCAGAACATGATGTCGGCGATAGTAGAAAGCAACCGTACGCGCAAGGACTTCATCGCCGACCAGGTGCTCAAACTCGCCGGCTATTACGACTACAGCGCGCGCAACCGCTACGGGAGCGTCCCGGAGAAGGAATGCGTCATAGGCGTGTACCGCCTGACCATGAAAAGCAATTCCGACAATTTCCGGCAGTCGTCGATACAGGGAGTGATGAAACGCATCAAGGCCAAGGGGGCCACGGTGATTGTATACGAGCCGACACTGGAAAACGGCACCACGTTTTTCGGGTCGGAAGTGGTGAACGACCTCGCCGACTTCAAGCAGCGCAGCAACGCCATAATCGCCAACCGTTATGAGCCGGCGCTCGACGACGTGGCCGGCAAGGTATATACCCGCGACATATTCCGCCGCGACTGAAACAGAGCCACACACCGATGCAGCCTTCCAACAGGATAATAGTCAACACGGCGGCAGGTTATGTGAGAACGCTCCTCAACCTGTTTCTGTCGCTGTATTCAGTGCGTCTTGTGCTCGACATCCTGGGCGAGAGCGACTACGGCATATACATGCTCATCGGTGGCGTGGTGTCGATGCTGTCGTTCTTCACCACGTCCCTGATAGGGAGCACGCAGCGCTTTCTGTCGGTAAGCCAGGGCGAAGGGGATATGGAGAAGACGCGCAGCGTTTTCCGCGACTCTCTGCTGGTGCATATCGTGCTCGGGCTGCTGGTGGTTGTGGTGCTGGAGGCGATAGTGCCTCTCCTTTTCAACGGCTTTCTCAACATACCGGCGGGGCGCACCGGGGCTGCCGTCACGCTTTATCAGCTGGTGGTGGTGATGATCGTGATATCCTTCATCGCGGCACCATACCGCGCCCTTCTCGTGTCGCGCGAGAATATAGTGTACACATCTGTGGTGGATGTGCTGATAGGGGTTGTGAAGGTGCTGCTGGTGCTGTTGCTGCCATACATCACATGGGACAAGCTTGTGGGCTACGGCTACGTGATGCTGATACTGTCGGTGATAGAGATATTGTCGTTCTCGCTATACGGACACGCGCGGTATCCGGAATGCCGTTTGCCTCGGATACGCAGTTTCAACCGAGGATATGCCGGGCGGCTGGCATCCTTTTCGGGATGGCTCACCTTCAACCTGCTGAGCGTCATGGTGCGCAACCAGGGTCTGGCGGTGATCCTGAACCGTTTTTTGGGCACGGTTGTGAACGCGGCCTATGGGCTTAGCATCCAGATTTCGAGCATGATAGGTGTGGTGGGAGGGTCGCTGGCCTACGCCACGACGCCGCAGATGATGGCCGCCGAAGGTGCCGGCAACCGCGACAGGATGTGGCTCCTCGCAACGCTACAGAGCAAGTTCTCTTTCCTGCTGGTATCCTTTGTGGGCATTCCCACGATGTTCGTGATGCAGCCGCTGCTGGAGCTGTGGCTCGGCAAAGGGAACGTGCCTCAATATACCGTGATGTTCGCCTGCATGTTTGTGGTGATGCAGACCATCGACATGCTGGCTTCCGGAGTGTTCGACGCCAACAAGGCCATGGGCAAGGTACGGAAATTCATTTTCTGGACATCGATGCCCAACATTCTTGTACTGCCGTTCTGCTGGCTTGCCACGTATCTACGGCTGCCGGTTGCTACGACAGGCCTTCTGATGGTACTGACGGCGGTGGCATATACGTTGCTGCGTCTGTTGCTTACGCGCATGGCCTCCGGTTTCAACCTCGGGGCTTACTGCCGGGAGGTGATACTGAAGCCGCTTCCGCCCGTGGCCGTGTCTCTGGCGGCATGTGTGGCATGGACCTGGATTCCCGATTTCCCAGCAAGTTTCCTGCTGATATATGTGCTGTCGATGCCGCTGTTCGCCCTCATGGCATTCCGATGGTCATTGTCGGAGAAAGAAAAGGAGAAAGTCAAGTCGATGCTCTCAAGAATAATACGTTAAAGCGATGAACGTACTGTGGATTACCAACATAGGGATGCCTCCGATATGTGAGGCCATGGGACTTCCGGTGCCGGCGATAGGGGGATGGATGTATTCCTCGCTGCGTCGCGTAAAAGAACTTGGCGACATACGTTTTGCCGTGGCCACGACATGGCATGGAGACCATGCCGTGGAGAAGAGCATTGACGGAGTGACGTACCATATGCTCCCTCTCAAGGGGCATTCCAACAATGTCTACCACAGCAGTCTCGAGGAGGAATGGCGTCGTATCCGCGACAGTTTCCGGCCCGATGTGGTCCATGTGCACGGCAGCGAGTTCCCGTTGGGGCTGGCCTATGTCAGGGCATGCGGGTCGGCCGGTGTAGCCGTATCTATCCAGGGGATGCTGTCGGTATACGCTCGTTACTATTGCGCCGGCATCACGGAGAAGGAAGTGAGAGTCAACATGACGCTGCGCGACATGTTGCGTGGCACGATTCTGCATGACCGCCGGGAGATGGCACGGCGTGGAGCATATGAGACAGAGCTGCTGCAGAGCGTGAATCATATCATAGGTCGCACACAATGGGATTGCGACAACACGAGGGCTGTCAACCCCGAAGCTGCCTACCATTTCTGCAACGAGACACTCCGCGAGAGCTTCTATACGGGGCGGTGGAGCCCTGACAGCTGCCGCC
>CABUTY010000293.1 GCA_902494595.1 uncultured Porphyromonadaceae bacterium
ACGCGAGATTGCCGGCATGGACCTGCGCGGCATGGATATGGTAGTGCTGTCGGCATGTCAGACAGGACTCGGCGAGATTTCGGGCGATGGCGTCTTCGGCCTGCAACGCGGCTTCAAGAAAGCCGGTGCCAACACGTTGCTGATGAGCCTGTGGAAGGTCGATGATAAAGCCACGCAGTTGCTTATGACAAAGTTCTACGACGAGCTTCTTTCGGGCCGCGGCAAGCATGACGCCCTGCTGTCGGCACAGCGTTTCGTGCGCGAATACGCCGAGACGCGCCGCAACGGCGCCTCCGCCGTCACCGTCCGCCCTTACGCCCATCCACGCTACTGGGCCGCATTCATCCTCCTCGACGCAATAGACACCCCTTGGGTATCGCAGAACTGAACCGGAACTGCACCGATGAGTCACGTAAAGACTGTGTATGACATAGTGCAGAGTCCCCGACTCTGCTGTCCAATGCTGTCTGAACACCTCACCTAACTCGCTGTGCCGCCTGACGCCGTCCCAGCTCGTAAAGGTGAGGTTAACCATGTCTTGCCTCTACCGAGGCAGTGATTCGAAAACGTATACCCTTCTCTCCCGTTCTCTGGTCAAAAAAGAATACCCGACTCTCCTGTTCTCCCGTTCTCTGGTAGAAAAAAGTGATGTTACTGCTCTGCCGGTTTATCTCTGATTTTTTATCATTTATCACTATCAATCAGTCGCGCCTTTTCTTCAGCGCGGTGAGCATGCCCTGGAGTTCGTCGCGGGTCTTGCCTAGCAGTTCTATCACCTCCATGCGCTTGGAGATGTTGTGGCGGTTGGTGCGCAGCTGTTCCTTGGCCGCCTCCATGCGCAAGCCCTTTACCTTCAATAGATAATGGATTATGCGCAGACACTCTATATTCTGAGGCGTATAGTACCTCTGGTTGGTGGCGCTGCGACGCGGCGCGCACTCCGGAAATTCCTGCTCCCAATAGCGGAGTGTCGACGGTGCTATGTTGAGGAGTTCCGATACATCGCGTATCTTGTAATATTTTTTGTCTAAGGGGGTCTGTTCCATCAGTCCATGATATTGGATGCGTTTTCGGCTTCGGTAAGTATTCGGCTGTATTCCCTTGGGTTCAGCTGCCGGTACGAGAAGTTAATGGGATTCTGGGCCTCCCCCTTGAATCTCACCTCATAATGCAGATGCGGTCCGGTGGAGCGTCCCGTGGAGCCGATGGCGCCTATTTCCTTGCCGGCCTTTACCAGCGTGCCAGGCTTTACCGACATCTTAGACAGATGCGCGTAACGGCTCACATAGCCGTAGCCATGGTCGATTTCCACTATGTTGCCATACATATTCTTGCGTTCGGCGGTAATGACCTTGCCGTCGGCGGTGGCATAGACAGGCGTACCGGCAGTGGCAGCATAGTCGAGACCGGCATGGAACACAGCCAGACCCGTCACGGGATCGCGGCGCATGCCATAGCCGCCCGACAGCGTTGCCCTATCCTTGTCGACGGGTAGCAATGACGGTATACGGTCAAGGTTCTGCCGCTGTTGCGACGCCTGCTCCTTGATCTGGTCGAACGAGAGCGACTGGGCATACAGCTGCCGCTCCAGGAAATCCATGCGTTGGGTCATGTATTTGAGCAGACCGCCGTCGGAAAGCTGCGTAAGCTCGCGGTAACGGCGGTCGTTGTTAAGGCCGGCATAGCGGTGTATGTCGGTCACAGGCTCCATCTGCAGCAACACACGGTAGAGATTGTCGTCGCGGTTCTGGATATTGTCCATCACCTTCTGCGCATTGTCGAACCTCCTGTTGAGAATCTCATACTGCTGTTTGAGCACGGCATTCTGCTCCCTGAGGCGCCGCTCGCCGGGAGTGTCTATAACATAATAGGCCACCAAAAAGAGTATGCCGCCCACGATGAGCGACAACGCCAACAATCGTGCAAGACTTGTGATCCTGCGCCGGAACGTCGGAAATACCCGCTCGAAATTGTCGGTCTCCGGATTATATCGGTAATATTGAGTCCTTGCCAATTTGCACCATTCGCTTTGGGGTTGCAAAAATACTAATTATTCACTAATTTTGCAATTGGTTTGTTCACAAAGAGCATTCCCGGAATCACCCCTCCGCCATCCATAAGAGGGGCTAAAATACAGCTGTAAATGACATCCAAAGAGATTAGAGAATCGTTTAAGAGATATTACGAAGAGCGTGGCCATAAGATAGTGCCGTCGGCACCCATGGTGCTTAAGGACGACCCGACGCTGATGTTCACCAATGCCGGCATGAATCAGTTCAAGGACATAATCCTGGGCAACCGTGTACCGGCGAGCCGACGCGTGGCCGACAGCCAGAAGTGTCTGCGCGTGAGCGGCAAGCACAACGACCTTGAGGAGGTGGGCCATGACACGTACCACCATACCATGTTCGAGATGCTGGGCAACTGGTCGTTCGGCGATTATTTCAAGAAGGAGGCCATCGACTTTGCCTGGGAATATCTCGTGGGCGTGCTGGGTCTTAATCCGGAGCGTCTGTATGCCACGGTCTTCGAGGGTTATGCTCCCGAGGGTCTGGAGCGCGACAACGAAGCCGCCGAAATATGGCGCAAGCATCTTCCCGAGTCGCACATCATCAACGGCAGCCGCCACGACAATTTCTGGGAGATGGGCGACACGGGACCCTGCGGCCCCTGCTCCGAAATACATATCGACCTCCGTTCCGACGAGGAGAGAGCAGCCCTGGATGGCGCCGAACTCGTCAACAAAGACAACCCGCTGGTGATAGAGATATGGAATCTGGTGTTCATGCAGTACAACCGCATGGCCGACGGACATCTCGAGCCGCTGCCCGCCAAGGTGATAGACACCGGCATGGGCTTCGAACGCCTCTGCATGGCTCTCCAGGGCAAAAAGTCGAACTACGACACCGACATCTTCACCCCGCTGATAGAGTCTATATCGC
>CABUTY010000294.1 GCA_902494595.1 uncultured Porphyromonadaceae bacterium
AGGAGCCTACCTACAACGATTATATCCAGCAGGCTACATTCCTATACTATGCAGGCGTACAGGACAAAGCCAATGCCTCGAAATATTTCGGCGAGGAAAAGACATATCTCGACAAGGCTGCCGCCGCCTATCCCGGCTTCTACAAGCCCAACAAGATGCGTGGCGACATAGCCAAGCAGCAGGCCGACAAGGCTAACGTGGAGAAAGCAGCAGCTCCCCTCTACGAGCAGGCAATAGCCGAATTCGAGACCATCGCCCCCGACAAACGCAGCAATGCTGCCAAGTCCGACGCCAAGGAGATGTACCTATATCTCGGCAACTATTACCTCGATGGCGGCGACAAGGCTAAGGCAAAGCAGATGTTCAACAAATATCTTGAACTCGACCCCAACAATGCCGAAGTCCGCAAATTCGCCGACAGCCTCTGAACAGCCTGAACAGTACGGGTAGACATACCTGAACCCATATCGGCAGCGTGGTGCAGAACACCGCGCTGCCGCTTTTTCATACCCCTGCGATTCCCCCTTTCTCACCCGCAATCTCCTCATATTCACTTGGACAATAATTCTTTTTGGCATTTTTAATATTTTTTTGTACTTTTGCATTCGATGCAATTAAAGAAATTTCTCTTTAATTGGATTCCCTAATACAGGAATATACACCAATACTCAGGACTATCACAGTCATGTCAAAGGTAATAAAGATAAAGAAAGGGTTGGATATACCGTTGACGGGACGGGCCACCGACCAGAAAGAGAAAGACACCGTCACGCGACGCTTCGGGCTGATACCGGATGATTTTCCGGGATACAAATGGAAGGTGTCGGTAAAGGCGGGCGATAGCGTAAAAGCTGGCGACCCGTTGCTGTATGCCAAGGAAGACGAGTCAGTGCGGATAGTGTCGCCGGCCAGCGGCACTGTGACCGACATTCACCGTGGCGAGCGACGCAAGATTGAATATGTGGAGGTAGAAGGCGCGGCAGGTGTCGGCGAGGTTACACTGCCGGCGAATGCCGACCGGGAGGCCGTATTGACTCTCCTCAAAGAATGCGGTCTTTTCGCCATGATGCGCCAGCGTCCATTCGACATGGTGCCGTTCATGCCTCAGACTCCGCGCGACATCTACGTCACGGCATTCGACACCGCGCCTTTGGCAGCTTCGATGCTCGACTTCGTCGACAGGCGTCACCTCGAGAAGGGACTCGAGATTCTCGGCATCCTCACCGACGGCAAAGTATATCTGTCGGTGCCCACAGGCAGCGGCATAGAGTCGAGGGCAGCAGAAGTCTATGAGTTCGAGGGCCCTCACCCCGCCGGCAATGTCGGCACACAGATAGCCGCGATAGCGCCAGTGAACAAGGGTGATGTGGTGTGGACTCTCGATGCGCTGACCGCCGCAAGAATAGGACGCCTCTTCGCCACAGGGAAGCTTGACTTCATCACCGCCGTGGCCCTGACGGGGCCAGAAGTGGAGAAGCCGCATATGGTGGAGACCGCGATAGGAGCATACATAGAGTCGCTGGTGAAAGGCCAGCTCAAAAACGATGGCCTTCACAAACGCATCATCTCGGGCAACGTTCTCACAGGAGAGCGCATAAAGGACATGAACGGATTCCTGCGTTACCCCTACCGCCAGATCACGGTGATCGAAGAGGGCGACGATGCCGACGAGTTCATGGGCTGGGCATCGATGAATCCCCGCAAATACAGCGTGCATCACACCTTCCCCACATTCCTCAAGGGTCTGGGCAAAGGATTCCATTTCGATGCCCGCGTGCGCGGAGGTCACCGTGCCATGATCATGAGCAATGAATACGACAAGGTGTTCCCCATGGACATATACCCCGAATATCTCATCAAAGCCATTATGGCCAAGGATATCGACCGCATGGAGAAACTCGGAATCTACGAAGTGGCCCCGGAGGACTTCGCCCTCGCCGAATTTGTGGACACTTCAAAACTCGAACTCCAGAAAATAGTGCGTGACGGACTCCTCTACCTCCGTCAGGAGACTATCTGACGTCAAGACTACAATCTCAGAATCACAATACTTATTGATCGTGAAAGGATTAAAAAAGAACATCGACAAGATCAAGCCGCAATTCGAGGAGGGAGGCAGATTTTCGAAACTGCAATCCGTGTTCGACGGCTTCTATACCTTCTTGTTCACCCCTAACGAGACGGGAAAGACAGGTGTTCACATCCACGACAGCAACGACTCCAAGCGGGCGATGATCACGGTGGTGATAGCCCTGCTCCCCTGCTGTCTCTTCGGTATGTGGAACATTGGTCTGCAGCATTATATGGCCATCGGGAGTCCCGACAGAGATTTGTTCACTCTCTTCTTCTATGGTTTCTTTGCCGTACTCCCCCAGATATTCACGGCCTACATAGTAGGTCTGGGCATCGAGTTCATAGTGGCGCAGATACGCCATGAAGAGATTCAGGAAGGCTTTCTGGTATCGGGAATACTGATACCGATGATATGTCCTGTGGACACGCCGAGCTGGATGCTTGCCATAGCGGTTGCATTCGCGGTAATCTTCGCCAAAGAGGTATTCGGAGGCACCGGCTACAACTTCCTCAACGTGGCGTTGGTGACCCGCGCATTCCTCTTCTTCAGCTATCCTTCGAAGATGAGCGGCGACTGCCAGTTGTGGGCCACGAGCGCCATGAGGAATCCTCCCAGGAGTCCGGAGATGATGATGCGCCAGTTGGCTACACCCGACAGCAGAAGAATGGCCATTCCTATGAATATGCAGAGGCACGACGTCTCTCCCCATGAGCCGGGATAGAGGCCCAGGAATATGTCGGTATAGCTCAGCGGGTCGCCCACCACATTGGTGACTACTGCCGAGGGTTCCGTCTGTGCCGCGAGCTGTCCGAGCGGCGTGGCGCCGCTGAAGCTGTCGATGCCCGGCTGGCCGCCAAGCTTC
>CABUTY010000295.1 GCA_902494595.1 uncultured Porphyromonadaceae bacterium
ATGCAGGCCAAGGTGGCCGGCAAATGGGTGGAGGAGCTGATAGCCCGCGGTTATGACGCCGGCAATATAGAGGACGCACGCGTGGCAGTGGTGCTCCCCGACGAAGACCTGCTCCTTCCTTTGCTCTATTCCCTGCCATTGGATAAAGAGGATAGCGACGAGAGCGCGGTCCGCAACGTGAACCTCACTATGGGATGGCCCATGCGGTTCACGTCGACGGCCGCATTTATGTATCATCTGCAGCGTATCCTCGTGCGCGAAACCGGGAAGGAGAACCCGGTATATCTGTGCAGCGACATACATCTGCTGCTGGCGCAGCCCGTGGTGGAAGTGCTAATGGGGATGCGTACCGTGGCCGACATCAATACCGCCATCGGCCGACGCCGGCGCCGTACTGTGACATGGGAAGAACTCAACGGTTTTTCATCTGTTTTGGGAGGAATGCTCCGGGCTCCGTCGCCGGAAGCAACGCCGGCACAGAGCGGCGAATGGCTGCAGGACCTCCTTCTGCGTATCGACGAGAAGCTTGCGGATTCCGGCGACGCGCCCCAGGGCATCAAGACCAAGGTGGAGCGTATGCAGATCCAGACGTATGTCACGGCTCTCAACCAACTCATGGGCGCCGCCTCCGAAGCAGGTGTCGACATGTGCTTCAACACGCTTTTCCATATGCTGCAGAAAATAGTGTCGGCAGGAAAGATCAATTTCGAGGGTGAACCCTTGCAGGGACTTCAGGTAATGGGCTTTCTGGAGACTCGTGCCCTTGACTTCGACAGGATAATCATACTGTCGATGAACGACAAGGTGATGCCGCGCCGGGCGCGGCGACGCAGCTTTATTCCCAATATGCTTCGGCGCGGTTACGGGCTTCCTCTCGTCAATGCCGATGAGGAGCGCTATGCCTATTGGTTTTACAGGCTGTTGTCGCGTGCGGGGGATGTGACGCTGGTTTACGACTCGCGGGTCGGCGAGGGGATGCGCTCGGGAGGCAAAAGCCGTTATCTGATGCAGCTCGAGAAGCTACACGCCCGGGAGAGTATAGGCATGCGGCGCCGCATATTCCGGCTCGGCTCGTCGGAACCGGCGGTGAAAGCTGCCCCCAAGACGCCGTCGGTGCTCCGTCGTCTCGAGAAGTATTTCAGCAGCGGAAAAGATGCCAAAGCCCTGTCGGCTACATCGCTGCAGTCTTATATCAAGTGTCCGCTGGAGTTCTATTACCGGTTTGTGCTCGGATATAATGACGACCCGGCGGATCAGGGGTTCATCGACGCCATAACGCAGGGCAACATATTCCACAGGATGATGCGCGACCTTTATTTCACTCCCGGGGAGCGCGGCAGGTATCTGCCGGAGGGGAAGGTGCTCGACAGGTCATTCTTCGAGACGTGGCTGCATCCTGACAGCGATGAGAAGCTGCGACGCATGATGCGCCGGATCATCAATGAGGAGTTCAACAGGCTGAAGGAAGAGGATCTTGACAGTCCGCTGCGGCAGTCGGTGGCTATGGTGGCCGACCGTCTGCTGAGCCAGGTGAAGGCCGTGTTGCGTTACGACTTGTCGCGTGCTCCCGTACGCCTTTACGGCGGCGAGTTCAAGGAGTCGACAAGACTGCATGTGGGCGACAGGCATCCCTGGATTGATGGGAGAGAGTTTGCTGTGAATCTTACCGCCACTTTCGACAGGGTGGACGAGTCGGAAGGGCATCTGCGGATTGTCGACTTCAAGACGGGAAGCGTGAAACTGAAAATCGACCTTAACAAATATGTGGCCGGGGGAGGGCGGCTGATGGGTGAAGAGCCGTCAATACTTGATCCCGTGTTCGGCGGCGACTATGAGTGCAAGAATGTGTTCCAGCTGCTGTTGTACGCCGGGATGCTCGACAGGATGAGGTCGCATAACGGCGACCTGAGCCGCACGCCCGTTGAGATGGTGATTTTCGATACCAATGAGCTGGAGAAAAGCGGGGAGGTGAAGCATCCCAAGACAGGAGAAGGGAAGAATGACATAGTCAGAAACCAGCTTCATCCCGGGTTGGAGGATTTTGACGAGCGGCTGCGGGCCAAGATAGCGGAGATATTCGATCCGTCGCGTGATTTCGAGCCGACGCCTGATGTGTGCGCCTGCTCATATTGCGTGATGAGCCGCATCTGCGGCAGCGAGACCGCCGACTAACGGTTGAACTTGTTCATGGCCATGTCGGGGCCGGCGAGGCAGAAGGTCTTGACGGCCTCTGCGGCCTTTTCAAGCACCGCGGGCATCTCCACCATCTCTTCGGGTGGGAATTTGCCCAATACGAAGTTTATCTGGGCACCTTTGGGGAAGTCGTTGCCGACGCCGAACCGCAGCCGTGCGTAGGCGGTGGTGCCCAGCTGGGCGGCTATGTTCTTGAGTCCGTTGTGGCCGGCGTCCGACCCCTGCTTGCGCATCCGCAGCGTCCCGAATGGCAAGGCTATGTCGTCCACAACAACCAACAGCCGTTCCAGAGGTAGTTTCTCCTGATTCATCCAGTATCTTACGGCCTGCCCGGAGAGGTTCATGAAGGTGGAGGGTTTCAGCACGAGGAGCTCGCAGTTCTTTACGCGTATCACGGCCATATCGCCATACCGCCGAGAAGTGAACGACACGCCGGCATCGGCGGCAAGTCTGTCGGCCACCATGAACCCTGCATTATGGCGCGTGTCGATGTATTCCGGGGCCATATTCCCCAGACATGCTATGAGATATTTCTTCATTTCCTTATTGTTGTCTTCCGGAGTGCCGGCACCCTTGTCGGTACCTATGCCTAACAGCCTTTTGATAAAACCAATCATATTAGAAACTGTTTAAATTTATGTGTAAATTTTTATTATACTTTATGAAGCCATGCTTTTAAGAATCTTTTTGGTGCTTTCCGCCAAGTTTCGTCGGTCACGATGCCCGCATCGCTCCCTCC
>CABUTY010000296.1 GCA_902494595.1 uncultured Porphyromonadaceae bacterium
CGCGCCAAACTCAACGTGCTTCTTGAACAGCGCCGCGACCTCTCTACAGCCATTCAGCAACTCCTCGACGACATCGCCAAAGGCCGTAAGTTCATGAAGGTGTACCGCCAGATGAAGATGTACAACGACCCTTCCACAAATCCTGTACTCTATGGCAAAAAGGGCTGAGAATGTGCTGCTGACGCGCTTCTCGGCACTCGGCGATGTGGCCATGACCATCCCCGTGGTATATGACGCCTGCAACGCCTGCCCTGACGTGAATTTCATATTCCTCACCGGAAAACATCAGGCTCGGCTTTTTGTCAACAAGCCGGCCAATCTGACCGTGGAGGGCCTGGACACCGGCTTGTTAAAGAGCTTCCGAAGCCTGGCGAAGCTGGCAAGCCGTCTGAAAAGGGAATATCATCCCGACATGTGCCTCGACCTTCATGATGTGCTGCGCACAAAGGTGATTCGCACGTTGCTGCGTCTAAAAGGGGTCAGGACATATCACATAAGCAAGGGGCGCGCCGCGAAGAGGGCTCTCACGCGCCCCAACAACAAGCTGCTCGTGCAGCTGAAGCCTACGCCGGAGCGCTACCGCGAGGTATTCGCCGCTGCCGGAATTCCCGCCATGGGCACTTTCTCCTCGGTATTCGGCGACTGCAAAGGGCCTGTGGCCGACTTCGCTGCCGTGACTCCGCCAAAACAGCCGGGAACCAGATGGCTCGCCATAGCCCCTTTCGCCAAACATGACGGCAAGATATATCCCCCGCAACTGATGAAGCAGGTGGTGGACCATTTCGCGGTCCGCCCCGAATGCCGAACATTCATCTTCGGCTTCGGCAGCGACGAATGCGACAGGATTGACGCCATGGCTCAAGGCCGCGACAATGTGGTCAACATGGCCCGCGCCGCCATAGGCATCAACGCCGAGATGTCGCTGCTCAGCCATTGCGATGTTATGCTTTCCATGGATTCGGCCAACATGCATCTGGCCTCGCTTGTGGGGCTGCCAGCCGTTACCGTCTGGGGAGCAACTCATCCTTTCGCCGGTTTCCTCGGCATAAACCAGAAGGCGGACGACATATGCCAGCTCGACCTCACCTGCCGTCCTTGCTCCGTCTATGGCAACAGACCCTGCCGTCGCGGCGACTATCATTGCCTTTACGGCATACCCCCGGCTCTGATATGCGACAAGCTGTCGCGGTACATGCGGTAACGTCGGTATGCCCGCGTTCTGTCACGGTATCTGTCGCCAGGCTTTTTCTTTTTCAATGTGGGGAATTGTGTCATGGAGGGGTCTACCACCGGAACGCCCAAGGCTCCCTTGCGTACCGCTATCACTAACGTGTCGCCTTTCTGAAGTGATTTATATTGTGCGGCAGTCAGCTTGAAGCCGACGATCTTCTCTTCCGGCAGCCTCACGTCGGCCTTGTATACCCAGTAAGGTGCTCCACGGGCATAGGTGCGGCGGCTTACGCGGCGTGTCTGGTAATGTTTCTCCCGGTATACGCGCTCTATGGGGAGCCGGCTGTGGCTCACCGCAGTCCTGTCACCAAGCGCGTAATTGAGCACATACCAGCTGCTCGCCAAGAAAAGCGTGACGCTCACAACCGCGAAGGAATAGCATACCCATTTGGTATCCGTATCCAGAATCCATCGCCAGAAACGCCATACCACCTGGCTGAGTGCCGCCGCGGCCATCCCGCTGATAAGAAACGGCTTCCACCACGACACCAGCGTATCCTCCGCCAATGAGATACATGCCCCTACGCATAAAATGATTATTGCCACAAGCATGCTTGCGGCAACAATCTTCAATGCGGTTTTAGCTTTAGCTCCCATCCGTGGCTTATTTCTTTGCCGGACGGGCGATGCCATCCTTCTCACAGCGCTTCGTCATGCGCTTGATGCGTGCTTCCGTCTCTGGATGCGAGGAGAACATTCTCTGAAAATAGCTTGCCTTTCCCGACCCGGCCTTTGCCTCCATATCGCGGAATTTCTCGAAAGCCATCACCATACCCCAGGGATTGCGGCCTTTGGCTACGAGGAACTCATAACCGGCATCGTCGGCCTCCTTCTCCTGCGCCTGGGAATACTTGGCGCTGGCGAGAGCCTGACCGAGCTGACCGAGCACGGAGCTGCTGAGTGCCGCCGCCGTTCCTCCGGCAGAAGATATGGCATCAAGAGCCGCGCCTGTGAGAAGCTCCTGCTTGAAGGCCTTCTTCGAATGACGCTTCGTGACATGCCCTATCTCATGGCCTATGATGCCCATCAGCTCGTCGTCGTCCATGATATCCATCAACGATGAGAATACGCGCACGCTCCCGTCGGGACATGCGAAAGCATTCACATCTATCACTTCATAAACCTTGAAATTCAGCGGAATGCCGTCGGCATCTGTAATGCCCTCGGTCAGTCTGTTGAGACGCTTGGTGTATTCGCTGTTGGCATCAGAGACCTTGTTATGGGTATCCATCCATTGCACCGATTCGCGGGAATAGTTGGCCATATCCTTGTCGCTGATGGTAAGGGCCTGGACACCCTTGACACCGGCATTTATAGCCTTCCCGAGATTAAACTGCGCATTCGCGCCCATCGGCATCACAGCCGTCGCCACCACCGCTGCCATGATTGCAGCCTTGATTCTTCTTCTCATTATATGATTTTGATTGGTATTCAGTTGTCTCAGCTGCAAAATTACAAAAAATTCCCGACATACGCCCACCCGGCCGCTATCCGCCCTCATTGCTCCCCCCTCCGCTCATTTCTCGCCCCACACCGGCCGCCATCCCGCTCCCTTTCCGGGAGTGCGGCATTCTTATTTTCGGCATTTTATTCAAAATTTTGATATCTGCTTCTGAATTATTAAATTTGCAAAAGCAATCTTCAATAGAGGGGAGCTTTATTCTCGGGCTTGCGCCCTCGAAGC
>CABUTY010000297.1 GCA_902494595.1 uncultured Porphyromonadaceae bacterium
CGAGGCGGAAGCCGACGCAAAGGCCTTCGTAGCTGTCGAGGAGCGAGCCGAGGGTGGTGGCGAGCTTGTTGCCCGTAAACCGGGCGATGCTGCTGATGAGCGTCTTGAACTTCGTGGCGTCAAACATCAGGTTGAGGGAATTGTACGACTTCTGCGCGTAGCATTTTATGGAACCCAACTTAAAGGAACCAAGGGCCGTGATGTTGAAGTTGAACACGCCTTTTTCGGAAGTCTGGGTGATGTTGCCCTTCAGAGTCATGAATTTGAGCTTCATGGAGAAAGAGCCGTCGGTACCTATGGATACGGCGCAACCGTTGAGGCCATACTGCTGGTAATATTGGGCCATCTCTTTCTCAATCATAGCGGCGGCAGCTATGCCTCCCGCTTTCTTGAGAAAATTGTCGGTGGTGAAGCTCACGGCAGGTCCGTTGGTGACCCATTCGCCGGCAAGGTCGGCAACGGTGATGTTGCTCGACGAGAATACTCCCTCCAGCAGATTGCCGATGGTGTTGGAGCCGCCGTTGCCCTGGCTGCCCCCGGAGTTGCCTCCGTTTTGGTTCTTGCCTCCTATCAGACCTCCCAATATGTTACTCAGATCCTCGATGCTTTGCGCATTGGCAAAATTCACCATACCTGCCATCAGCAGCAGGGCCATAAGTGTCCTTTTTAATCCTTTCATCACTCTTTTTTGGTTTATTTGGAATAATTTCCTTGTTCGTATTTGTTCCATTTGGGACAATTATCCCTAATATTATCGTTAAATTATTATCGGGGATATAAAAATTGTAATTTTGTATCCGGAACCTGTCGTTACCTGAACCGCGGCAAAGCGGCAAGCAGGGTACATTAATAAAGAACGTACGACGCCGGCCATATATTGAGACCGCGTCAAGAGCAGAAGTTTAAATAGGAAATAACAAACAACAATAATAATGAGAAAACTGATGACGGGATTGTCGTTGATATGCATGGCGGCCGCAGGCGGTCTGATGTCGTGCAGCGACGAGAGTCCATGGGGCGGCGGCGAAGGAGATTCGGGAACGATATCCTTGCGCATGACGTCCGACAGCAGGGTAATGCGGGGCGGCACGCGTGCTGACGACACCATGTGTCCCGTGATTCCCGATGCCAATGCTTTCGCAATATCGTTGAAAAGCGCGGATGGCTCTTATTCGAAGACATGGGCCAATATCGACGTTTTCAACAAGGAGAAATCATTTCCTATGGGCGACTATAGGATAGAAGCCACATATGGAGATATGGACCGCGAGGGTTTCGAACTTCCATACTACAGTGGTGTCAACGATGTTCATGTGTCACCGGGAGCCAACAGCGATGTGAGCGTGTGCGCCACGCTTGCCAACGCCATGGTTTCAGTGCGTTATACCGATAAATTCACACAGAACTTCAGCGCCTACAGCGCGGCTGTTCAGACGGCGGGTCACGACTGGGTGGTGTTTGCCCAGAACGAGAACCGTCCAGCATTCATCGACCCTACCGACGGCGAGGTCAAGATGAGCCTTACGCTCACCAACGCCTCCGGCAAGCGTGTCACCATTGAGCCGGCAAGCTTCCAGGCTATGCCTCGTCATCATTACGTGGTGACCATCAATGCCACAGGAAGCACCGAGTCGGGCGACCTTGCCCTTGATGTGCAGTTCGACGACGAGGTTGTAAACGAGACCGTCACGGTATCTCTCGGCGACGAACTGTTTACGGCCCCGGCTCCCGAGGTGCGTGCCAAGGACTTCGCCGACAAGGAGGAATTGTCGCTGTTTGAATACGAGACCATTCCCGTCAGCCCGCAGTTCGACATCTTCGCTTTCGGCGGTTTCGGCGGCGTTACCCTCACCGTTATCAGCAACAACGGCTACACGCCCGCATTCGGCGGCAGCGTGGAGCTCCTCAACGCCCCCGACCTTACACAGCAGCAGCTTAAAAGTGCCGGCGTCGACGTAGCCGGTCTCTTCCGCAATGCCGACAAGATGGGCGTGGTGAAGATAAAGAACTTCATAGAGAACCTTCCCGCGGGAGAATATACCGTGCAGCTGCAGGCCAAGGATGCCATGACACGGCTCTCGGAGCCCGTGCAGCTTACGGCAAAAATAGAGAGGGTCGACTATACGCTTGCGGGCGAAGGCTCTTTGGCGTTCCGCGGCACGGAAGCTGTGGTGACCGTTTGCTCCAACTCGCAGCTGATAAAAGACAAGATAAGCTTCAAGGCTCCCGACGAGCACAACAGGATGGTGGAGGCGAAGGTCAAGAGCGTCGAGACAGTGACGGCGCCCGAAGGCTCGCTGCCTTATGCGTATCGTTTTGTGCTGGAAGTGGCTCCGGTGTCTGCGGCCACAATAGATGTGGAGGCCACCTACGGCAAGCTTACGCGCAACGTGTCGCTGGGTGTCGCAGAGCCTGACTACACGCTCGACTGCGATGGCTTTGCCCGCTTTGCAGTGATTCGTGTAAACGCCTCCGACGCGGCCCTTCGCGACTATATCGTCAAGAATGGCGCCCTCTATAACGGTAACACCCAGATAGGGGCCGGCAATATCAGAAGGGATGCCGACAATGGCTTCATTACCGTGTCGGGTCTTACACCCTCGGCTACCTATGACGCCCTAAAGGTGTCGCTCGGCGCCTTCCGCAAGGATGTGCCCTCTTTCGCCACTGAGACAGAGGCCGCCGTACCTAACGGCAACTTCTCGGAGGCCGACGATGCATTGCGCCTCGCATTCACCGACCTCCAGGTTGGCGGCAAGTACCAGGCGGGTGCTTTCACTTATACCAATGTCGTGAACATCAACCTCCAGCAGCCTGCCGGTTGGGCATCTCTCAACGACCTTACCTTCTACGGCGGGTCGACCTGTAAGAACTCATGGTTTATGGTGCCGTCCACGATCCTTAACAGCGGCA
>CABUTY010000298.1 GCA_902494595.1 uncultured Porphyromonadaceae bacterium
CATCCGTCAGCACCGGACGGCCTGTTCGTGCCGATATGGTATGGCCATAGCTCTTGCCATCTTTGCCTGTATGGAAATTACGGTAATTTCCCGAAGTAGCCATCCCCATGTCAGTGAAGGCCACCACACATTCCGACTCATGGGCCACGGTATCCCGCTGCAACAAAGGTTTGTCGACAGAGACTCTCCAACCTTTTCCCGAAGGGCCGTTGCCCCTGGCAGCTATCTCACCGCCTATTTCCACCAGCCAGTCGCGCACCCCGTTACGCTCAAGCATATCTCCCACAGCATCACAGCCGAAGCCCTTGGCTATCGCCGAAAAATTAAACTGCACACGGATATCATCCTTGACAAGGCATCCATCCTCCATACGCGTCCTGCCTATGCCCACATACCGCATGACACTGTCTATTCTCGCCGTATCGGCCGTAGGCCGATGTCCCCTGCCGAAGCCCCATGCCGTAATCAACGGCGACAACGTAGGGTCAAAGGCCCCGTCAGTAAGGCCGTTCACCCTTACCGACGCCTCATAAACCTTCACAAAATCGGCATCGACAGGCGTTGAAGCCTGACGGTTCACACGGCTTACCAGAGAATTGTCGTCGAACACATTCAGCGAGTTACCCACCCTCTGAAGCACGGCAATAACCGAATCCTCAAGTTCCGCCGGACCACGGTAGGTGACATTATACACAGTGTTCCATATCATTCCCTGCACCTTACGATAGTCGCCGTCATGCATATTGCCGCCGCGCGTGCACGACACGACAATCGCCAGCAGCATGCAGAACCCCAAACACAGGTAGCTCTTTTTCATATCATTAATATCAATGTATCAGTTTGGGAGCCCCGAAATTGAGACCCAGATTCAGACCGAAATTCCAGTTTTTTGCCGGATATGAAAGATAATTCACATACAGCGACAGGCTTGCAAAAGGGAAATTTATCACCGCCGCCACCTCACCGATGAAATCGACACGTTCGAACCATCCGCCATACTGAGCCGTCTCATTGCCGAGATTCTTAAGAGCCCGCGTCTTGGAATAAGCGTAGAAGTCGCCGCGCAACTGAAGAAGTTTGGCAGGAGTCCATACCGGCATCAGACCCACCGCCACATAATTGTCCGAACGGAAAGCCTCGTTGAAGTAATTCTGTGTGGAGGGGGTAGGCTCGAAAGCCGCAGCATGGATCATCGACGCTATATAATTCTGATTAGGCTTCTTGTAGGTGCCCAAAGTATTCACGAAAGCACCTAAGGATACTGTTTTTGACAGCGGAAAATACTGTTTCCAGAGGAACTCCACACCTGCCCACCATTCATCCCGGAATTTGCCGTTGCCGGCGGGGATTCCCTCGGGCAGATAACGCGACTGCTCGTAGCATCCCGTAGCCTCGGCTTTCCACCTGATACCGCGGCTGGGAAACATCTTGTCGTTGAGCGTGTTTTTCTCAAACAGCACTCTCGCCACTCCCATACGGTACTGCATCTTATCGCGCTCCTTGTCGACATACGAGCCGTCGTTGGTGGGATAATAATCATCCCTCATATATCCCCAGGCCAGAGAGGCGCTGCCCTTGATCTTCGGCCCTATGGCCCATATATAGCTGCCTCGCAAATAATTCACATACCCGGTGATGAACGCCGGAGTCTTCGTCTCATAGAAGAGCACATCGGAGTCATAATACTTCTGCCGGCTCATCACGCCCTCAAACTGCACAACCGCCGGAGTACGGCTCGGATAAGTGAACTGTGCGGAGAGCATTCCGGCATAATAGCTCTGGCCGACCCAGCCGCTGAGATTCACCGCCAGCGAGTTATAGCTCAGAGAGTGATAGCCTGCCTGTACGAAGAGGAAAGAGTTGGCCGACGAAGTGATCCATCCACCCACGCCGAGCGACCACGGCTTCTTCACATCAGCCTCCAGAAGAAGTGTATTGTGACCATTGCCGTTGAACCGTGCCTGCGGCAGAAGATTGTTGAGCGAGCCGTCGGTCACAGCCCTGTAATAAGCTGTTTCCACCTGCGGCATGGCTATCGTGCGTGGATGACCTCCGAAAAACAGATATTCCAGATAACGGGCCTGGGAAGGACTGGCACCGGTCACCTTTACAGAGTCGAACTCCAGCTCCGGCGTAGCGGCGGCAAAAGTCTCCCTGCGGCGTGTCACCTCGCTCAATGGCCGGCGGGCGCTCGTACGCACCTTGATGGAATCCACCATCGACAGTCCCGTCTTATACCCTATCTCGTAAATCTCCTTCGCCTTGCCGAAGTCCAAAACGGCATAATCCAGCACCGGAACCTGTATCTTGACACCCTTGGCCGCCGGCATGCTGTAATCGTTGTTCTGGATTATCATGTCCTCGAGCTGCGAATATAGATTTCCCTGTGCCGGCTTCTTGTCGGCACCCGACACCGACACACCTATCATGAAGTCTGGATCAAAATCCTCAGTCATCACGTCCACGGGGAAATTGTCATAGATACCGGCGTCGTAGACAAGTACGCCATCCATCTTTATCGGGCGGAACACAGTGGGGAAGCTCATCGACGCCCTTACGGCATCGCCCAGAGAACCGTCGCCCAACACAATCTTGTGCTTATGGTATACGTCGGAAGCCACGCACCGGAACGGCACCATAAGATTATCGAAATTCTCGCCGCACTGCTCCGTATAAGGACCGTATAGGTTCAGAAACTCTATATTCATCGGCAGCGGACTTATCAACGATGTGGGGAGAATCTGACTCACCACCTTCCCTTTGCCATGGAAATTGACATTTATGTCAAGCCATTTGGGAGTAGACGACGGCTGGATATAATAGTAGATACGGTCCTTTGGGATAGTGCCGGTGCTCCAGTATCCGAAATCCCGCGACGTGAAGAAGGAGAG
>CABUTY010000299.1 GCA_902494595.1 uncultured Porphyromonadaceae bacterium
CCATATCATCGAAGAGATAGCCGCAGGCCGCGGCCACGAAGTCAGCGTACGCATCGACAAGGATAACCGCGAAGACTTCGACAGCGAGGCTTTCCGCTTGTCGGATGTAGCCATAGAGTTCAGCACGCCGGCAACAGGCTTCGACAACGTGGTGCGCTGTCTGCGTGAGGGTGTCCCTGTGGTAAGCGGCACCACAGGTTGGAACGACCGTCTGCCCGAGGCTCAAAAGATATGCCGCGAGCTCGACGGCTCCATGATATGGGCCTCCAACTTCTCTGTGGGCGTCAACATATTCATGGCCGTCAACCGTCAGCTGGCACGCATCATGAATGCCTTCCCCGAATACCGGCCACGCATGGTGGAGACACACCATGTGCATAAACTCGACCATCCGTCGGGCACGGCCGTGACCCTGGCCGAGCAGATAGTAGCCGCCACCGACCGCATCCGCTCGTGGGCTGAACCCACGGCAGGGGAGTGCACCCCCGACGGTGTCCTGCCCATAGACCACATTCGCAGCGGCGAGGTGCCCGGAATACATACCATCACCTGGGACTCTCCCGCCGACGACATTACCATCACCCATAGCGCCAAAAACCGCTCGGGCTTCGCCACCGGCGCCGTCATCGCCGCCGAATGGCTCGTAAATAACCATGGCATCCATTCCATGCAGGATGTCCTCTCCGATATTTCAGGTTATGACTTCAGATAATCACGGCAATACCTCTCCCTCATCCACAGTTCCGGCGACACCGGGGCGCAAACCACTCAAGGAACGGCTCCGCGAGATAAAGCCCTCGCGCTGGGTGCGCTTCGGCATCGTCTCGGCGATATACCTGCTGTGGGTGGTGCTTATGGGCAATCCATGGCTTCTTTTCGGATGGCTCATCATCATCGACCTCTACATCACGGCCTTCGTGCCCTGGGGATGGTGGCGCGACAAGAAAGGTGTCACACGCGCCGTCATGGCCTGGGTCGACGCCATCGTCTACGCTCTGGTGCTCATCTACTTCATCTTCGGCTTCGTGGGCCAGCAGTATGAGATTCCTTCGTCGAGCCTCGAGAAGTCGCTGCTCGTCGGCGACCGCCTATGGGTAGACAAGACAAGATATGGCTCGCGAGTGCCCCAGACACCGATTCATTTCCCGCTCGCACAGCATACGCTGCCCGTGCTCAACACTAAGAGCTATGTGGAGAACCCGCAGCTCAAATACCACCGCATGCCGGGATGGAGCAGCATAAAACGCGGCGATATCGTGGTGTTCAACTATCCGCAGGGCGACACCGTGGCCCTTAAGATACAGAACCCCGACTATTACCAGATCTGCAACGAGCTGCGCCGTAACGGCATCGCCGACCCCGCGGAGTACATACGCAAGAATCCCGACCGCTTCGGCGAAGTTATATGGCGTCCCGTGGACCGCCGCGAGAATTATGTGAAACGCACCATAGGACTTCCCGGCGAACGGCTCAGGATTGTAAACGACACCATATTCATCGACGGCAAACCCATCAAGGAGCCTACCAACGTGCAGTACAACTATGTGATAGCGAGCCGTACGCCCATAGATGCGTCGCGGTGGATGGACCTTGGCGTGCGCGGAGAGGATTTCAACCAGAATGCCGGCCAGGACAAGGAGGCCGGTATCTGGTATTACGACGTGCCTCTGACGTATGAGATGAAAGGGATTGTTGATAAATGGCCAGAGCTTGTTCAGCCGCCGATGCGCGAAAGCGAAACAGGCCTTTTCGATCTCAGCGGCGTATTCCCCTACAACGCGCCATATAACTGGAAACGCGACAACATGGGGGAGATATGGATTCCGAAAAGGGGGAGCACCCTGCATCTCACCGACGCCAATTATCCGCTGTATGAGCGCGTTATACACACATACGAAGGCAACAGCCTCGAGAAACGCAACGGCAAATTCTTCATCAACGGCAAGGAGCAGAATTATTACACCTTCAAGATGGACTACTACTGGATGATGGGCGACAACCGCGACCGCAGCGCCGACTCCAGATATTGGGGTTTCGTGCCCGAAGACCATATCGTTGGCACACCTGTGGCCATACTCCTGTCGCTCGACAAGGAACGTTCTCTGTCGGAAGGGAAGATAAGATGGAACCGTATCCTGAGCAATCCGAATCCCGACAAGAAGGCCGGTCTGTGGTGATACCATACCTGGGGTCGACAGCCTGGTACAGCCGGTGGCTCCATTACCGTATGCAGGGTCACGACGACGCCACAGCATGCGGGATGGCCTCCCGGGAAATGAATCCGGGTAAGAGCCTGCGGCGCACTCTCATATGCGGTTCATCGCCCAAGGGGCGAGTGTCCGGGGCAGGGGAGCTTGTATTGTCGGTATCGGTGAGCAAGGGACCGGGGCTCCTTCTTTCGGCTCATGGCAACTGGCCACACCGTCATCTGGGAGCTTTGGAAGCCATCTACGGGCGCACTCCATTCTATCCCCATATCATCGGCAGTCTCCGCGATATCCTCAGAGATACGTCTGAGAGCCTCCCTGAGCTCAACCGACGCCTGCATGAAGCCGTCACGCCATGGATCGACATCGAGGCCGCTGATGAAGCTCTCACAAACCGGGCTGCCTCAAACCTCGGCAGAAAACTCGGAACATTTGTTAACGATTCTTTATCAATTTTAGACCCGATTTTCCGTTTTGGTAAAGACACCACTCTTCTCCTTGCATGTCATGACTTTCCATGCGAAAATACTCAGAGCGATGTCGCCGGCATTCTTTCGGATACTGGCGGTGTCGCTGTGTCTGACAGCCTTTCTTGCCGCCTCCGCCCAGAATGAAGATGTGCCCGACCTGCGTCTGAAGGTCAAGGCTTACAAGGGTTTCACCCATATCGTTGACGAATAC
>CABUTY010000300.1 GCA_902494595.1 uncultured Porphyromonadaceae bacterium
AGCTGTACATATTCGAGCCGGATCCCAACAGCATTTTCAACGAGGTGTTGCCGATGTTCGTATTGTCGACGATGCAGGAGATTACGATAGAGAACCGGGCATCGGAACAGGCGGCCCGCGTCATAGCGATGCAGACGGCCAACTACAATGCCCAGAAGCTCCGCGACGAACTGCAGCTCGAATACAACAAGCTGCGCCAGCAGAACATCACCTCCGAACTCCTTGACCTCCTCGGAGGCCAGGTGGAACGCTGATTGCGTATCGTCTGAAACTGTTTTAGAAACTAAAAGGGGGAGTGGCGCTCCGCAAAGAACACCACTCCCGATAAACAACAATAATGGCCAATATAATAGAATATTTCAAGTCGGTAGGCAGCGGGCTTAAGAGTCTGGTGACCGGAATGGCCGTCACGGGCAAGGAGTTCGTGACGCCGAAGGTTACGGAGCAATATCCCGAGAACCGGGCAACCCTTGAGATTGCCGACAGGTTCCGCGCGGAATTGACGCTGAAATATGACGCCGAGGGGCGCCATAAATGCATAGCCTGCGGAATCTGCCAGATGAATTGCCCTAACGGAACCATCAAGCTCGAGACGAAAATGGTGGATCTTCCCGACGGCAAGAAGAAGCGTAAGCTCGACAAGTATTTATATGATCTGGGCAGCTGCACCTTCTGTATGTTGTGTGTGACGACCTGCCCACAGAATGCCCTGGAGTTCAGCAACGATTTCGAGCAGGCAGTCTTCGAGCGCGACAAGCTCGTCAAGCAGCTCAATTACCGTCCGGAAGTTCCCGACGCGCCCCAACCGGCCCCCGCGCCTAAGCCCGCCCAGACTCCCCAAGACCCTAAGGCTAACGTTTCCTCTGACAAATAACCAATAACAACACAATGGATAGTACTTCTGTAGCGAATATAATCCTGTACTCGGTGACAGCGCTGATAGTGGTGGTGTTCTCGGTAATGGCCGTAACGACTCGGAAGATTCTCAGGGCCGCCACCTATCTGCTGTTCGTGCTTATAGGAACATCATTATTCTATTTCCAGCTGGGCTACCAGTTTCTGGGCGCAGTGCAGATAGCGGTATATGCCGGGGGCATCATGGTATTGTTCGTGTTCGCGATATTGCTTACGCACAAGCCCAACGAGGCCGCACCCGTGTTGCTTACGCACCGGCGCAAGATGGGAGTCTTAGTGTCGGTGGCCGGAGCCGCCTTGCTGCTCCTCGCCATCTTCTATATGCCTATAGCCCACGACATGACTCTTGCCGGTTGCCTGGGCTCCGACATCACCATCAAGGAGATAGGCCGGGCTTTCACCGGTACCGACAAATTCCAGTACCTGCTGCCCTTCGAGGCGATTTCGGTATTGTTGCTCGCATGTATAATCGGCGGCGTCACCGTTGCCCGCAAACGTTAATTGAACCATGGATTTGGATATGTTATGGTATTTGGTCCCGAGCGTGATAATGTTCGCGGCCGGAGTCTATGGGTTCATGACCCGCAAGAATATGATCGCGATGCTCATATCGCTGGAGTTGATGCTCAACGCCGCCGACCTGAACTTCGTGGTTTTCAACCGTTTCCTGTTTCCCGGTCAGATGGAGGGTATGGTATTCACCCTCTTCGCCATAGCGATAGCCGCCGCCGAGACCGCCGTGGCAATCGCAATCATCGTAAACATATATCGCGCCATCGGCAACACCGATGTCAACGATGCCGATAAAATGAAATATTGATCATGGGCATTACATTACCAATATTGATACTCGCCATCCCGTTCACGATGTTCCTGATACTGGGCATCGTGGGAGTGAAGATGTCGCGCAAGCTTGCCGGCATTCTGGGCATCACGGCTCTCGGGGCCGTGGCTGTCATGGCTTATTATGTGGCTTTTACATATTTCTTCAGCGGCGACCCGCGTTTCATCGTCGAGGGTGTGCGCCAGGAGTGCCAGCTCTTCGATGTGACATGGCTCGCGTTCACCGACAGGCTCGTGGTAAACATCGGCTTCCTGCTCGACCCCATTTCGGCCATGATGCTCGTGGTGATAACCACCATCTCCTTCATGGTGCACCTCTACTCCTGGGGATATATGGAGCATGAGCCCGGTTTCCAGCGCTACTACGCTTTCCTGGCCCTCTTCACATTCTCGATGCTCGGCCTCGTGGTGGCTACCAACATCTTCCAGATGTACATCTTCTGGGAGCTCGTGGGTGTCAGCTCCTACCTGCTGATCGGCTTCTTCTACAAGCTGCCCTCGGCAGTGTCGGCATCCAAGAAGGCCTTCATCGTGACGCGCTTCGCCGACCTGTTCATGCTCATAGGCATACTGGTTCTGAGCTACTATGTGTCGAACGCACCAGCCGACGGCCCGTTGGGCTCGGCTTCCGCTTTCAACTTCCTGATGCTCAACAGCAATGCCGGGGTGATTGCCAACACCGTTCTTGGCGCGACGTTCATGAGCGGCTCGGTGCTCACATGGGCCATGGTGCTCATCTTCGTGGGAGGTATGGGTAAGTCGGCCATGATGCCGTTGCATATATGGCTTCCCGACGCCATGGAGGGTCCGACGCCCGTGTCGGCGCTCATCCACGCCGCAACGATGGTTGTGGCCGGCGTTTACCTCGTGGCTCGATTCTTCCCTCTCTACTGCATAGTGCCCGACTCGCTGACATTCATCACCATAGTCGGAGCAATCACCGCTTTCTATGCCGCCGTGGTGGCCTGCGCACAGATTGATATCAAGAGAGTGCTCGCATTCTCCACAATATCCCAGATAGCCTTCATGATGGTATCCCTGGGATGTGCCTACAACCAGCCCATAGAGGGCGTGCATTACTCGGGACTCGGCTATATGGCCGGCATGTTCCATCTGTTCACGC
>CABUTY010000301.1 GCA_902494595.1 uncultured Porphyromonadaceae bacterium
ATTCGCCACACCCACCTCTTTGACGCGTCCGAAATCGAGCCCTTTTGATATCATCTGGGTGCCTATAAGTATATCTGTCTCGTTGTCGGCGAATTGCTCTATGATTTCCTGATAGGCATCTTTGTTGCGGGTGGTGTCGAGATCCATGCGCACAATGCGGTGATGAGGGAACTCCTCCTGTATTTCCTCGGCAATCCTTTCAGTGCCGTAGCCGAAGGTAGCTATGGCGTTTTCTCCGCATGCGGGGCAGAGGGTAGGAAGCGCGCGCACATAGCCGCAGTAATGGCACCGCAGCACATCGGCTTTCTTATGGTAGACGAGCGACACGTCGCAATTCTCGCATTTAGGAGTCCAGCCGCACTGACGGCATACTACCATCGGGGCAAAGCCGCGACGGTTCTGGAATACTATTGCCTGCCGCCCTTCGGCCAATGCCTCTTTTATCGACGTTCGCAGCGGCAGCGAGAGAATCCCTTTCACTTTCTTTTCCTTGCGCTGGCGGCGCATGTCGATGATGTTTACGTCGGGCAACGGTGTGCCGCTGAATCTCTCGTTAAGCTCCACGAGACCATATTTGCCGTTCAAGGCCTTGAAATACGTCTCTATGGAGGGCGTGGCGGAGCCGAGTACAACCTTGGCGCCATGCATCTGCGCCAGTACCATCGCCGTGTCGCGGGCATTGTAGCGCGGAGCCGGGTCGTACTGCTTGTAGCTGCTTTCATGTTCCTCGTCGACAATCACAAGCCCCAGATGCGAGAAGGGAAGGAATACCGATGACCTTACACCCAGCACTACCAGCGGCTCCCGGGTGTTCAGCAGCTTTTTCCATATGTCAACCCGCTCGGAATCGGAGAATTTGGAATGATATACCACGAGGCGGTTGCCAAACACCTTTCTGAGGCGGTCGGCGAGCTGCGTGGTGAGGGAAATCTCCGGTACGAGGTAGAGAACCTGGTTACCGTCCCTCAGGGAGGCGGCCATCAGATGGGTATAAATTTCAGTTTTTCCGCTGCCGGTGATACCGTGAATGAGAGCCGGGCGGCAACCGCGGAGCACATCCAGCGTGGCGTCGTAAGCCCGGCTCTGCTGTTCGTTAAGAGGAGCAAGCAGAGGTGGATGTTCCTCGACGGCATGGTTGAAGCGGTTCACCACGCGCCGCTCCACCGTGAAAATCCCTTTGTCGACAAGAGACTTCAGAATGGAGGGGGTGGCTCCAGAGGCTTTCATAAGAGCCGCTTTGGTCACGTCGGAGGCGTCGCGCATCGGATTGAGCCATCCTGACATGTCAAGCCAGGTGACAAGCAGCTTTTCCTGACGGTCCGACCGCGCGGTCATGTCGAAATAACGGTGAAGGGTTTCCTTGTCGCCACGCCGTGCATTAAGCGTCACGAAGGACTCTTTATGCGCGTGGTAGCGTTCCACAAGTTTTTCGTCGATGGCCACGATGTCGGCGTCGAGCAACGGCATGATATGCCTTGCGGCGTTGGCCATTCCCAAGTCGGCCTCTATGTCGCGGATACGCATACGCCCCTTATCCTGAAGGAGCGTCATGATTACCGCCTGCCGCTCGCTTATGGAACACCCTTCCGGCACGTCGAAATCGTCGACCAGCGAAACGAATGTCTCGCTTTCCGGCTTCAGCCCCGTGGGGATGGCGGCTTTCATCACCTCTCCCTCGCTGCAAAGGTAATATTCAGATATCCAGCGCCAAAGCTTGAGCTGCGCAGGCCGTACCACAGGCTCCCTGTCCATCACCTCGATGACAGGCTTTACCTCGTAGGAGGGAGCCTCACTGTGAACGCGGCTGACTATGCCGGTGTAATATTTCTTGCGCCCGAATTGTACGAGAACACGGCTGCCCGTGGCCACTCCCTCCGATACTTCTTCCGGCAGGGAATAGGTGTACGTGCTGTAGAGCGGCAACGGCAATATCACATCTGCATATTTCGCTTTCATGTCGCAAATTTACTCATTTTATCCGATACCATTTTTGTGACGTTGAATTTTTTCTTAATTTTGCAAGGAGAAACCAAAAAAGAAAAATACTGCAATGAAGAAAACCCTGGCAATAATGCTGCTGGCAGTGATGGGTATTTGCTGCGCCGTGCCGAGTAAGGCAGAGTTCAAGTTTGGTCCGCGTATCGGCCTGAATGTCAATAAGCTGAGCTTCAACAAGAATCTCTTCGACGGATCCAACCGTTGCGGGTTCACCGGCGGTATACAGGCAGAGTATATGCTCCCGATGATAAGCCTCGGCCTCGACCTCTCCCTGATGTACAGCTATATGGACTATGATGTGGATGAAGCTGTGCCGGGCGGCACGAAGATGGAGGACTTCGGTAAGCACTTCCTCGAAATTCCCCTCAACATAAAATACAAGATAGGGATACCTGTAGTAAAGAAACTCTTTTCGCCGTATGTCTTCACCGGACCGGCTGTGGCCTTCCGTCTTGACAAGGCCAAGGACAACGGCATGGTCACCAAGACTTCGCAATGGGTATGGAACATCGGTCTGGGTCTTGAGTTCGTGAACCATCTGCAGATCGGAGCCTGCTACGGCTTCGGTATGAACAATATCGTGGACGGGATGAAGATTGCGGGTCAGGAAATATCTGCCGGCGACCTCAAGGCACGCACCAATTACTGGACAGTGACGGCCGCATGGCTATTCTGATATGAAGAAACTGATAGCAATAATATTGTTGCTGACAATGACGACGGCTGTGGCCTCGGCGAAATTCCGCTGGGGACCCACGGCCGGCATCAATATCAGCCAATACCACTGGAAACAGAAACTTGTCGACACCGATTATCTCGTAGGCTACAATGTGGGCGTGATGGGCGAGCTTATGATTCCCGGAATCGGTTTCGGTATCGA
>CABUTY010000302.1 GCA_902494595.1 uncultured Porphyromonadaceae bacterium
AGGTGGGGGTGAATGTGCCCAACGCTTCGGTGATGATCATAGAGAATGCCGAACGGTTCGGGCTGTCGCAGCTTCATCAGTTGCGGGGACGCGTTGGGCGTGGCGCCGACAGGAGCTATTGTGTGCTGATGACCAAGCGCAACATAGGTGGCGACACGCGCAAGAGGCTCAATGTGATGACGGCCACAACAGATGGATTCCTCGTGTCGGAGGCCGATATGAAGATGCGCGGACCCGGTGATATGGAAGGCACGCAGCAGAGCGGTGTGGCATGGTCGCTGAGAGTGGCAAGTCTGGCAACCGACGGCCAGATACTCAATCTGGCGAGGGAAGCTGCCGAAAAAGTTCTTGACGCGCGCCCGGAGCTCGTGAAGAATCCCCATGCTGTCGGCAGCCGTGACGCCGACCCGATCACTTTATCCGATGCCTCGTTAAATATTTTGACCGCCGAAATGCGTTATAGATTTCAAAGGGATTACGACTGGTCTATGATTTCCTGAACAATAACCGAATGAGAGAGAAAGAATTTCTGCCGCAGGTCAAGGAGCGGCTGGGCATAGAAGAGCTCAACGGCATGCAGCGGCGCATGATGTCGACGGCGGGGGAAGCCCGTGATGTCATATTGTTGTCGCCCACGGGTAGCGGCAAGACATTGGCGTTCATACTTCCGGTGCTGAAACTGCTCAGGCCGGGAAGCGGGCGAGTGCAGGCGATAGTTGTGGCGCCGAGCCGCGAGCTCGTGCTCCAGATTGCCGGCGTGTTTCAGAAAATAGGCGCCGGCATGAAGACCACACCCTTATATGGTGGCCATAAGTTCGAGGATGAAGAAAATTCCCTCAAGGCCGGCACCGACATAGTGGTGGCCACGCCCGGACGTCTCCTCGACCATATAAACCGTCGCACTATCGACGTATTGCCCGACAGGATACTCGTGCTCGACGAGTTTGACAAATCCCTTGAGCTCGGTTTCGAAACGGAGATGAAGAAAATCGTGGGGAGACTCAAGAACGTGAGTCATATCATCCTCACGTCTGCCACGCGTGCCGCATCATTGCCGGATTTTCTGAAGCTTACCGACCCTCTTGTGCTTGACTATCTCGGGGATACCGTAGATGTTAGGCGGCGTCTGAGGGTGCATAGAGTTGACGCGGGGAGCAAGGACAAGCTTGCCGCCTTGGGCGCTCTGCTGGAGAATCTGTGGAGCGACACCGGCTGGGGCGAACGGGTGATTGTTTTTGTGAACCATCGGGAGAGTGCCGAGCGGGTGGCAGCCTATCTGCAGGAGCATGGACTGCCGGCGGTACTGTATCACGGAGCGCTCGACCAGCGGGACCGCGAGATGGCTGTGGCACGGTTCAACAATGGCAGCCGCCCGGTGCTCGTGGCTACCGACCTGGCGGCCCGTGGTCTCGACATCAAGGAGGTGAAGGCTGTGGTCCATTACCATCAGCCTCTGACCCCGGAAGCTTATGTACACCGCAATGGCCGCACGGCACGCGTCGACGCCGACGGTGATATATTTATCCTCGCAGGTCCTGAAGAGGACATCCGGGAGTATGTGGATATCGATGATGAGTACTGGCTTGACACGGAAAAGCATGCGGAGCGTGCTCCGCTGCCCGAAACCATATGTTTCGGAGCCGGAAAGAAAGAGAAAATCTCAAAGGGCGACATATTGGGCTTTCTTGTCAAGGAGTGCGGACTGGAGCCGACGCAGATAGGGGCCATAGATGTCAATGACCATTATGCGTTGGCGGCGGTTACCGCTCCGGATTATGCCTCATTGCTTGCCAAAGCGAAAGGAGCTCCAGTGAAAGGGAAGCGACGTATGGTGTCGTTGCTGTGAGACATTTTGTCTATACCGAGAGACATGCCATAAGGCATTATGGCCATATGAGATTTTTTTCGTAATTTTGCGGAATGATTCAAGCCTTACAATCGGCCAGACAGTGAAAAAACCACTTCCGTAAAGTCGGAAGGAAATAAGATTGCAGATACAAATACTATATAAGTAACACGATGAGCAAAGAAAAGAAATTTCTGACGTGCGACGGCAACCAGGCAGCTGCGCATATCAGCTATATGTTCAGCGAGGTTGCGGCCATCTACCCTATCACGCCGTCGTCGACGATGGCGGAGTATGTGGATGATTGGTCGGCGGCCGGCCGCAAGAACATTTTCGGAGAGACTGTACAGGTACAGGAGATGCAGAGCGAGGGAGGAGCCTCGGGAGCCGTTCACGGAGCGCTTCAGGCAGGCGCTCTCACCACGACCTACACCGCATCGCAGGGTCTGTTGCTGATGATCCCCAACATGTACAAGATAGCCGGAGAACTTCTGCCTTGCGTGTTCCATGTGTCGGCGCGTACGTTGGCGAGCCATGCATTGAGCATCTTCGGCGACCATCAGGATGTGATGGCGGCCCGTCAGACAGGCTTCGCCATGTTTGCCGAGGGTTCCGTGCAGGAGGTTATGGACCTCGCCGCCGTAGCCCATCTTTCCGCAATAAAGGGCCGCGTGCCTTTCGTCAACTTCTTCGACGGTTTCCGCACCAGCCATGAGATTCAGAAAATAGAGGCTCTCAGCGAAGACGACCTCCGTCCGCTCGTGGATATGGAGGCTCTCGCCGATTTCCGTAACCGCGCCCTCAATCCCGACAAGCCTGTGGCCCGTGGTATGGCCGAGAACCCCGACGTGTTCTTCCAGCACCGCGAGGCTTCCAACAAATACTACGACGCCATTCCCGCGATTGTCGAGGAGTATGTCAACGAGATGAACAAGCTCACAGGCCGCAACTATGGTCTGTTCGACTATTATGGAGATCCCGAGGCCGACAGGGTAGTAATCGCCATGGGTAGC
>CABUTY010000303.1 GCA_902494595.1 uncultured Porphyromonadaceae bacterium
TAAGTGCAGATCTGAGAATCAAAAACGGAGCAGGAAAACAAGACAATCTCCGAGATGTCAGCGATTATCTTCTCGGTGTCTGCCATGCCGTATCCCGAATCGGCTATGAACACTGCAATCGCATAACCCTGCTTGTTCGGGAGAAATACGTACCCGGCATCATTCACGGCGATTATTCGGCCTTGGCTGTTCACGTCGCCGGTGCCGGTCTTGTGGCCGATCTCCGCGTTGGTGGGCATAAGGGGTAGCGGAAGACGGTTGTTTCCTGTGACGCATTGCATCATCATCGCTCCGACAGCTTCAAGAATGGGCGAGTCATGACGCATTGCCTGCCGGTAGAAACGGTCGAAAAGAGCCGCCATCTGTAACGGCGTGGCGCGGTTTGCATGGCAGAGATTTGGGTCGTTGTGCATTTCAGCCTCTGTGCTCTGAATATGTATCTCGTCATAGCCGAGTTTCTTCATAAGACTGTCGGCAACCTGCGGACCGCCGATAAGCCGGAACAGCACGTCGCAGGCATTGTTGTCGCTTTGCATCACTGAGTAAGCCAATATTTCGGAAAGGGGGAGCGCCATATCCTTCCGGCCATACTTGTCGCGCATCGGACTCCACGTGTCGGGCTTCATTTCTGCGGCTGAAACCCTGATTGTGTCATTCAACGACATATTATGATTGGTACAGTAGTCTGCCACGGCAAGAGCCTGCGGAAACTTATACACGCTAAGCATCGGGAACTCCTGTCTGCCATTGACAGATATTGTATCTGTGCCGTTGATAATAACGGCTACACCGATTCGTGCGCTCTTAGCTTTGAGATATGTATCAAGTCTCTGCTCAATCTGTGAATATCGCGGTTCCCGTGCTTCTTCGTTCACAATTTTCCTTACCCCCTCGGGGATATAATCATTATCACATTGTGAGATTGTATTCGCGCGAGCGTTTGTGCTGAGTGTTATAAGCGTGAAAACAATAGATATTATGATGTTTAATATTCTTTCCATGTGTTTTAATGCGCTTTATATCTGCAAAGTTAAGAAAAATAATCAAGTAATTAAAATGGACAGAACAGAGTCGTCGGGCCAGTTGGCTCCACTCCGATGAAATGTAGTTCCGGATATTGCATATCTCGATATTTTTGTATAATTTTACAGAGGTGTACTGTTTTGCGCCATGTGGAGGTTCTCATCAATGGGGGTCGCGACAACTCCTACACCATAATGTGACACCGCCAATAACAAAATTAGCGATATGGAACCGAAATATTGCCAGAGCTGCGGAATGCCGCTCAACGAGCCTAACCACGGCACTAACGCCGACGGCTCCCTCAACGAGGATTACTGCATCTACTGCTTCAAGGACGGCAAGTTTACGCAGGACATGACCATGGAGCAGATGATTGACCACTGCGCCCGGTTCTCCGACGAGATAAACAAGCAGTCAGGACAGAATCTGACGCAGGAACAGGCCAAGGAGATGATGCGCCGGTTCTTTCCACACCTCAAACGCTGGAAAGAAGTGATTACGATGATATTGTTACCGCTGACAATGTTCCTGTCTTCGGGGAAAACGTATGCTTTAAATGGCTCGTGGCGCGGCAATCTGAATTTAGGTCAGATAAAGGTTCCTTTGGTATTTAATTTCTTGGAAAGTGAATCAGGGGAAACACAATGCACTTTGGACTCGCCTTCGCAGGGCGCGGAAGGGATTGCGACAGAGGTTGTGCATTGCTCTGCCGACTCAATTGCGCTTACCTGCAATGTAATCGGAGCATCATATACGGGCAAAATATCCGATGGCAATATAAAGGGACTGTTTCAACAGCGGGGCTATACATTTCCGCTTGAGTTAACCCCGGACATACCTATTGAAGAGCGCCGTCCCCAGACGCCTAAACCTCCATTCCCTTATAGCGTCACCGACACCACATTTGTAGCACCGGATGGCGCTATAATGAGCGCGACACTCACTTTGCCGAAGACCGCTGACAGCAAAAAGATGCCGGGTGTGGTTATGGTTACAGGCAGCGGTCCGCAGAATCGCGACGAGGAATATTGCGACCATAAGCCATTTGCCGTCATTGCCGATTTTCTTGCCCGCAATGGCATAGCGTCTCTGCGTTATGATGACCGCGGCACAGGCAAATCAGGCGGCAACTATCTCGCATCCACTACTTACACAAACAAGGACGATGCGGTCAGTGGCGTAGAATGGCTTCGTTCCGTTCCCTGTATTGGCGATGTCGGCGTGCTCGGTCATTCCGAGGGTGGTACTATAGCTGTTATGATTGGCGCAGAGGATAAGGCAGACTTTATAGTGTCGTTGGCCGGAATGGCTATCTCCGGCAAAGAGACATTGATGAGACAGAACAGTCACAACCTCGACGTACTGCCTTTGTCGGATGCCGACAAGGCCAACAGCCTGAATCTGATAGATCTTTGATTTGACGCAATTTTCGCTCAGGTACAGAATGGTCAGAACGTGCCCGTTGACGTAGACTCTCTTGCCGCCGACAACAACCTGCGGGTGCCGGAGCAAATCTTACAGTCGTTAAAGATGACCCATAGCACACGCGCTCCCTGGTTTGACGCATTCCTGGTGCTTAATCCTCGCGAATATCTTGGAAAAGTGAAATGTCCGATATTGGCAATAAACGGAGAAAAGGACAAACAAGTCTATCCTGACAATCTGACTGTGATAAAGGAGTATATTCCACACGCAAAAACACTTCTGATGCCGGAGCTCAACCACCTGATGCAACATGCCACGACAGGCGAAATGAGCGAGTACGACGAAATCAGAGAGACAATATCGCCCGATGTGCTTGATGCTATTGTCCGGTTTATCAGAGCTACA
>CABUTY010000304.1 GCA_902494595.1 uncultured Porphyromonadaceae bacterium
ATCAAGTCGGTGACGGCTCCCCATAAGGCCACGGTCGGCAGCAAATATGAGGTAGACGTGACTTACACCAATATCGGCATAAAGGCCATCAACAACTATACAGTAGAGCTTTTCGACGGTACTACGCTTATCGGCACTTTCGAAGGTCATGACCTTGCTCCCGACAGTGTGGCTTCCCATACTTTCGAGGTGCTCATGTCGCCTCTCGCCAAAGAGGATATCAAGCTCTGCGTCAAGGCTGCATGCCCCGCCGACGCCAATCCCGACAACAATGTGAGCGAAGAGGTATCCGTGAGCCCTGCCGGTTCGCCTCTCCCGGTGGCCGTGAACCTGAGGGCCGTATGCAATGCCGACGGCAACTCGCTGAATCTCTCTTGGGATAAGCCTGACATGACTGTCGGGGCCCCCTCCGAAATCGTGGAATCATTCGAGGATGCCGCTCCCTTTGCCACTAAGTTCGGCAACTGGGAATTTGTGGATGTTGACCGCAAACCGGTCGGTGGTTTCAAAGACATCGACATCCCGGGCATTACTGTCGGAGCCTCACCCTACAGCTATGGCATATGGAATGCCGATCAGCTCGGCAACAGCACCTTCAAAGCTCACAGCGGCACTCAATACCTTTTCTCTATGGCCTGCTATGACCGTACCGCCTGTGACGACTGGGCAATCTCGCCCCGACTCTCGGGTATGCAGCAGACTGTCAGCTTCTACGCCAGAAGTTATGCCTCCTCAAATCCGGAGACCATCGAGATTCTTTACAGCACAGGAAGCACCGAGCCTTCCGATTTCGTAAAAGTTGAGAATATCGGAGGCGTTGTACCGAATACATGGACTCTTTACAAAGTCGGCCTTCCTTCGGGTGCCCGGAGATTCGCTATCCGCAAATGCTCCGAGAATGCCGGGATGCTGATGATCGACGATGTCACCATGACCATAGAACCTGCCGTTTCCGACGACCTTGAGCTCACCGGCTATGACGTATACCGCGACGGCAGAAAGGTCAACGAGGCTCTTCTACCCGATTCTGCTTTCAACGACAAAGACGTGACCGAAGGCTCCACTTACGGCTATCAGGTTGTGGCTGTCTATAATAAAGGCATGTCGGGTCCGAGCGAGACTCTCAGCACCATATATACTCCGTCGGGAACCAACCTTCCTGAAGCGGGCCGCATAGTTGCCGGAAAGGGCTTTGTACGCATTGAGGGATTCGAGGGTCAGACAATCCATATCTTCGGCGCCGACGGCCTGCAGCTCGGAAGCTGCTATTCCGACGGCTCTGAAATATTCAACCTGCCTGCAGGCATATATATCGTGAAGACTCCGTCCACCTCCGTAAAGGTACATGTACGGTAAACATTATCCATCTTGTCAGAATCAGGAGGAGCGGCCCGGTGCCGCTCCTTTTTTGTACATTTACAATTCTGCTGTTCTCGGCCTATCACATTTTTGGGAATCACGGAACTGAACCGGAACTGCGCCGAGAGCTCACAGAACGGTGCAGTTCCGATTCAGTTCTGCGATACAAAAAAGAACAGATCCGGTTTAGTTCTGTGATTCCCCCAATGGAGCCGAAGACTAGGAGGAGCAAAATTGTAAACACACCTTAAAAAAGACTTGAGCCCAAATACCGATGCGGCAGCCTATTCAACGACATTCAAAATTAACTCCGCCCGTTCCTTAATAATTGTGGAATAATTGTGGATTAAAGAAAAATTTCTTAAATTTGCGCATGTGTTTCAAACATCATCGGCCATGGAATGTAATACCTTTGTGACGGTTGATGCGAACACACATCCAGACCCCCTCCGGCATGCAGCTCCAGAGGGTCTGATACCGGAAAAACAAGTATAACCCATAAATAACAGGAAGAAATGGAATTTCTCACAAATGAAAAGCTTCTTATAGTAGGTGCTGCCGGCATGATCGGTTCCAACATGGCCCAGACAGCGCTTATGATGCGTCTGACCCCCAACATCTGCCTCTACGACCCCTATGCAAAAGGTCTGGAAGGCGTGGCTGAAGAGATGCTTCAGTGCGGTTTCGAGGGTGTCAACATCACATATACCGACGACATCGAGACAGCTTTCACCGATGCCAAGTATATAGTAAGCTCGGGCGGTGCTCCCCGCAAGGCCGGGATGACCCGCGAGGACCTGCTGGCAGGCAACTGCAAGATTGCCGAGGACTTCGGCAAGAACGTGCGTAAATACTGCCCCGATGTAAAACACATCGTTGTGATTTTCAACCCGGCCGACATTACCGGTCTGGTAACGCTTCTCTACAGCGGCGTCAAGCCGAGCTGCGTCACCACTCTGGCCGCTCTTGACAGCACACGTCTGCGCAACGAGCTCGCCAAATGGTTCAAGATTGCTCCCGATGCCATCACCAACGCCCGCACATATGGCGGCCATGGCGAACAGATGGCTGTATTCGAGAGCACCGTCAAAGTCAACGGCAAGCCCCTCAGCGAAATCATCGGCACCGAGGCTCTTCCCGACAATGAGTGGGAGGCCATGAAGGTTCGCGTGATCCAGGGCGGCAAGAACATCATCGAGCTCCGCGGCCGCAGCTCTTTCCAGAGCCCCGCTTACCTCTCCGTGGAGATGATTGCCGCTGCCATGGGTGGCCCTGCTTTCCGCTGGCCCGCTGGCGTGTATGTCAACGACAAGAAGTTCCACAACATCATGATGGCCATGGAGACTACCATCGACAAGAATGGTGTCAGCTTCAAGGTTGCCGAAGGCACTCCCGAAGAGAACGCCGAGCTGGAGAACAGCTACAAGCACCTCTGCACGCTCCGCGACGAGGTGATAAGCCTCGGCATCATGCCTCCCATCGACAAATGGGGC
>CABUTY010000305.1 GCA_902494595.1 uncultured Porphyromonadaceae bacterium
CCTTGTCGAGCGATATCTTCCAGTTGGTGGGATCGGTAATCAGCGAACCGTAGATATTCGTACGGTAATTTCTCTGCACCGGCGCATTGGGAATCTCCAGCGACTGCGTAGGTGTTGAGGGATTTCTCCTGTCTGATACATTAAACGTAACATCGACAAGAGTCTGAGTCTTGGGAACGAGCACGTAAAGCGTGGAGGCATATTCATACCCCGTAATAGGGAAAGTGCCCATATTATTTGCCCCACTTTTGAATACTCTCTTGTAGGGAAGGTTTATCTCCACTTTTTCTCCCTCAACATCACCTGTTATGAGATTAAGCTTGCTGTAGGCTTTTGTGGATAATGATGTATATATAGAGCTATATACATGCTGCACGGCATCGGCCTTGAGGTCGTTGCTACCGAAGTTGATCTGAGCGGTTGGACGGCTGAGGGTCACAGTTTCCTGTGTGCTGCTGCCTCCTTCATATCCCTTAACAACGGCATGGAAGATGTCGTTGTTGGCGCAGTAATCCGGCATACCGACGGCTCCGTTCATCCGCTCATAGTCAATGGTCAGGGTATGGGTGTCCCAATTCAAGTAATAAGGGTTATTTGACTGTTTTGCATTCTGTGCGAAGAAAGCTATATCGTAAGTCTTGCCGGGGACGAGCTTCAGCTCTATGGCTGCACTGTTATCGGTGACTGTGGCTTTGTCCTTGATCAGCAGATTCCCGCTTTCGTCATACACGCCATATGTGACAGTAGTCACCTTGAGTTCATAGTCGGAAGCGGCACGGGTGCCGGGCTTTGCCTCCAAGTTCACGCTGAACGATACCGTTCCGTCGCCTTTGGGATTGTCGGGAGTAAGGTCATCGCTGCACGATACCATTGTCCCTCCCAACAGACACGCACATAGCGCGCCTGCCATTATTTTTCTTATATACATCGTGTTGTTGTTCTGAAGTTAGTTCTTGAAAGGATTTTCTGTGTCGCTGCCTTCGGCAGTATTGACTCTTACAAGGCTGAATCCATGACCATTGCTATTAAGCAAGGTGTTCTCCTTCACTGTCACCAGAGCTGCATCGGCATTCTCCGCTGCATTTACAATGAGTATGCCGCAGGGTTCCGTTCCGTCGAAGTCAATGCAATTCTGCATATCCACAGTGTTGCCATTGACTGTGATATTGTTCCCGTTGGCCGAGTTCTTGATACGGATGCAATTCTCCATAGAATGTACATTGTTGCCGGTCACTACAATATTACCGCTAACGGCGTCTACCTTAATGGCATCCTTGCGGGAATCGGCAATCTTATTGTCGGTAACTGTCACGTTAGCTTTCGAACCTGCTCTCTGAACAATCTGAATGCCGCAGTAGCCGGGACGGTTGTTGATCTTGTTGCCGGTAACCACTACCTCACCCTCCATATCGTTGAGATAGAGTCCGTTGGCAGTTGCGTCAACATCATCAGCGAATGTCATAGTACAGTTCTTGACAGTCACATTCACGTTGTGTTCGTTGTTTGTGCTTCCGCCTGTAAGCTGCGTACCCACAGCCGGGTGTTTCAGATTCTCGAACACGCAGCCGTCTACCACGAGGTTCTCTACACCGAAGCTGTACTGGTTGTTGAAACCGTACTCTTTGAAATGAACGCCCTGGAAAGTCACATTCTTCATCTTGGCGGGTTTTGAGAGCGTGTTATCGTAGAAGAAGCCGAAGTCGGGTGTACCCTCGCTGGATGTGGGGTCACCGATGATGGTGAGTCCGTCAATCTCGGCGCCGGCGGTGAAGCTGAACGAAGGATACTTCACATCCTTGGCCACGATGATGGTCACGGGCTTGTCGGAGGCGCCGATATTGAGCTTGCCAACCTCACCGGAGATGGAGAGCGTCAGCGGCTGCTCAAGATTCGCAGGGATGGTGATGGCCTCCGTCTTGCCGGTAACGGCCACGTAGCCTCCCTTGGCTATCGTTTCGTCGGAAGGAACGCCGGTGATGTTGCTGCTGCCGTCCCACTTGTCGTTGATGTTTATGTTCCAGTTGGACGACTTGGTGAGCAACGAGCCGAAGATGTTGGTACGGAAATTGCGTTTCAGGGGAGCATTCGGCACCTTTACGGCGCTGACGCTCGGCGACGCATTGCCGTTGAAGGCGCCGATCTGCAGGTCGCTTACCGACCCGTCGACAGGTACCAGCACATATGCCATGCCTACATATTTATAGGTATCCTCCTTCACGGGGAATGTCTCGTCTGCGAATGCGGCGGCTTCCGTGAGGGGGAAGTTTACAGCCTTCGTCTCGCCTTCGGCCTCTCCCGTCTTAAGGTCGAGGGTGGTGAAAGCGTCGAGGGTTACCTGGGTGAACACGCCGTCGGGATATGTCTTGTCGATGATGGCTACGCCGGTAAGGTCGTCGGTACCGAAGTTAACCTGAGCCACGGGACGCGTCAGTGTCACATTCTCCTCCGATGAAGAGCCGCCAACATAGTCGTCAACGAATAAGTAGAAGCAGTCGCCGTCGGTCACTTTCTTCACAGTGCCAGCCTCGGTAGTGGTCTCTACCACGGCGTTCATCCTGGTATAGTCGATCGTCACCTTTCCTGTGTTTTCGTTGACGTCATAGACGCCATTGTCGGGATAGGCGAAGAATACGATGTCGTAGGTACGGTCTTTGAGGAGCTTGAGCTCCACATTGGCCTGCTGGTTGTCGGCTACGGTTACATTCTCACGGGTAACCAACACTCCTTTGTCGTCATAAACGATACATGCAAGGTTCTTGGCCGAAGCGCCGTCGGCTATGGCTCGCGTCCGAGGTGCGTCAGCGAGGGTTGCGGAAAATATCACTCTCCCGTCCTGATTTACATTGACAG
>CABUTY010000306.1 GCA_902494595.1 uncultured Porphyromonadaceae bacterium
TACCAGATGCGCATAAACCGCCCCGACATATGGTATATGAACCCCTTCCGCGAATATACCACCCCCGGATGGGTAATCTACGGCAACCCCGACCTCAAAAGCCAGAGATCCCACGACCTGTCATTGGGTTATACCAACTATGACCACAAGTTTACCGGCGGCGCCAAACTGTCATGGCAGTATATGGCCAACGGCATCACCGACATCATCTTCATGAAAGATGGCCTCATCAACAAGACCTACGACAACATAGGCACCCGCCACAGACTCAGCCTCGACCTCAACTTCACATGGAACATCACCAACACCTTCAACTGGTCGACCTACGCGACCGGTGCGTGGAACCTCTACCATACCTCCTCGGAGATGCTAAGCGCCACCAAAGCTGGCTGGAGCGCCAACCTTAGCACCAACATCTCCTATACCCTTCCATGCAAGGTGCGGCTCTCGGCCTATGGCGGCTTCAACACACCATGGTTCGACATTCAGACAGAAGGCACCCGCATAAGTTACTGGTACGGCATCGGGGCAGGCCGTTCCTTCCTCAAGGACGACGCGTTGACCCTGCAGGTGGGGGCCTCCAACTTCCTGCCGTGGATCAAGAGCAGCGGCTGGCGGCAGGTGTCGGAAAGCGTGATATGGCAGCAGACAAGCCGCTGGAAGGCATGGAACTTCTCCCTGAGCCTCTCCTTCCGTTTCGGTGCCCTCAAAGCTTCCGTGAAACGCACGGCTGCAAAGATTGAACAGAACAACCCCTCCGCCCAGCAAGGCGGCAAGAACTAAATCGGGAGCAGGCAATGACGGAAAAGGAGTTTCGACAACGGGTAATGTCGCTGCATCGGCTGATGTACGGCATGGCGCTCCGCATGGGTATGCCGCCCGACGACGCCGCCGATGCCGTGCAGGACACCCAGCTGAAACTCTGGCGTCTGCGCCACGGAATCCCCGACGACCCCGACGAACTGCGCTTGTACTGCCTGAAAGCCTTCCGCAATTCCTGCATATCATGGTTCCGGCGGCAGCACCCGGAAGAAAGCGCCGACTCTCTCTCCGACACTCCCTCCCCGTCGGCCTCCGATGCCGAATACCGCGACACCCGGGCGGCAATCGAGCGCCTCATAGACTCTCTCCCCGAAGGACAGCGCACAGCCATAAGGCTCAGCAGCTTCGGAGGCCTCGACAACAACGAGATTGCCGCTACCACCGGCCTCTCAGAAGCCAATGTTCGTCAGCTCCTCTCACGAGGACGAAGAAAGCTCCGCGAACTCTGGAATGAGAATTATTGACATTGATGTATGATTGATGATTAATTATGAACGATAAGGAACGACATAAACTGATCAGCGAGCTCCGGAAGCTTCTTGAGAGCTGGTACAGCGGCGAGAGCGGCGGTGAGGGCAATGGAGCCTTGGAGCGGCGTATCGCCGGGCTTTTCCGCTGCATTGACGAGCTGCCGGCCGACCTGCGTGCCGACAGAGAGCTGTTTGCCGCCATGCAGCAGAAAGCCGGTGAAGAGGTTTCCATGGCTCCCGACGCGGAGCGACGTCTCGAAGCGGCCATGTCAGTAGCATTCCGGGAGGATTCCGCGACGCATCAGCACAAGCTGGGCTTCCCCCGTCTCACCATAGGGATATCAGCTGCCGCCTGTATGCTGGTCATCCTTTCGGCGGTGACTTTCCTCTTCCGCGACGACCTCGCCGGCATCGCTCCGTCACGCCCCGCTCCCGTCATGGCCACAGCAAACACCGTGGAGACCGACGACTCCGCCGCCCCGGCGCCACTCCTCCCTGACAGACCACTTGAAGCGAGTGCCGAAGTTCCCCGCCATGTGAAAGCCATTACCCCCTAGGCCCCTGCCAATGCCGCCCCGGCTCCGTCAAATGCCGACGCACAGACCGACTCTATCATAACCCCGGCATATCCCTCCGCCGAGGATTATATCATCAGCCTGTCGGAAGAAGAGGAACTTCTCGCCGAGGAAAACTACCGGGTGGTGGTCGACGAGCGTGAGGCCAACTCCATCATCAGCTCCATATTCTCGCGCATCGACGAGAACATCGACCGCCAGCACATTCAGGAGAACAGCATTCGCAACGAATACAGCCACCACATTAAACTTTAACCCCGAAAAACCGTCATAAAATGAATATGCATCATAATATCGGAAAGATGAATCTCAGGAGGATTGTCATGCTCATGGCCATGATATTCACTGCGCTGACCATGGATATAAGCGTGCTGGCCAAGGAGGTATTCGCGGAGCTTTCGGAGGATCCGGAAGTGGAATGCACCTATATCTCGGGGCGTTTCGCCCATAACCGTCGCGGCTGGCGCTCCCAGTCGGGTGAGCACGGCATGAGTCTCGAAAGGGGGTTCTCCTCCATGTGGACCTACCAGCTCTTCTCGGAGAAGGCCGTGGAGAAAGCAAAGGGCATCCTCGACAGGTATCTTAAGGAAAACAAAGGCATAGAGCTGGTGATGGAGACAAAAACCGGCTCGCAGAGCTACCGCATATACGAGAAATTCGCCATGCTCGACGGCAAGGAGATGATCACCCAGATGATAATCTGGAGCAACGATGCCCCCAACGTCGGCGAGATATGCGTGATTAACTGGGACAAGGGTCTGGAGCCAAGCAAGAATCCCTATTCATACTCCATGGGCAGATCCAGAGGTCTGTCGCTGCTGCAGAAAGGTCTTGCCGGCAAATATCTCCCCGACATCCATAAATCCGATGTATTATGAAAGCCAAGATAATACGGCCCCATAATTCAGGGATAGCCGGTAAATATCTATTGACCGCCATAGCTGTCCTCTCCCTTACCGCCGTTATAGCAGCACCA
>CABUTY010000307.1 GCA_902494595.1 uncultured Porphyromonadaceae bacterium
AAAAGAGGATATAGCTGAAACTGAGAGCCAGGCCGATACCGATGTTGATACCCATGCCCCCCTTGACCTTCTTCGCCGACAAAGAGAGTCCTATCAGCGTGAGGATGAATGCGGCGGCTGTGGAGGCATAACGTTTCTCTTTCTCTATCTCGAAAGCTTTGATATTGGCCACGCCACGGCGCTTCTGTTTCTCGATGAACTCGGTAAGCTGCGGAGTGGTCAGTGTCTCCTGGTCGTTGACGGATATCAGGAAGTCGCGCGGCTCTATCGGTATCACGGTATCCTTCTTGTTGCCGCTCTCAACCTTCTCCGTCATTCCGTCGAATGTTCGGATCATGTAGTTGTGCACGGTCCAGTGGTACATCTTCGTGGAATCATAGGTGATGGTCTGCGCCGATAGTTTTGACACAAGCTGTTTGCCATCGAACTTGTCGAGTGTAAAACGATACCCGGTCTTGGTAGCGTTCTCGAACCTTCCGATATAGAATACCGTGCCTGGCGCGGCCATCAGCTGCACATCCATGCCGGTGCTCACCTTCTTGTTCTTGACATATGTGTTGGTATAGTCAAGCCTTTTCTGGTTGGTGGGAGGAATCAGATAATTGCTGAGAACGAAAGTAAGAGCGGCAATCACGGCGGCTCCTATCATATACGGTCGCATAAGCCTGTTAAAGCTTATGCCGCTCGATAGCATGGCTATGATTTCCGAATGGTCGGCAAGCTTGGTGGTGAAGAATATCACAGATATGAAGGTGAACAGCGGGGCCAGCTGAATGGCGAAATATGGCAGGAACGACATGAAATAATCGAATATCGTGGCCTGCAGCGGGGCCTTCAGAAAGGCATCCAGTTTCTCGGTGATGTCAAACATGGCTATTACCGCCAGTATGAGCATCGTGGCGAAAAAATAGGTCCCGAGAAACTTTTTAAGGATATAAATGTCGATAGTCTTCAGGCCAAGGATGCCACGGAACCGCGATTCCGAGAATTTTCTGTCGCAGTTTCTGCGCTTGCGTCGCAGCATTGCGAGCCTCCGGGCCCTGCGTATCCTCTTCACCGACAATTTCATCAGAGCCGACGGGTGACGTTTACCACCATCTCCTCTTTCCATGCCTTGAAATCGCCGGCCTCTATATGGAGGCGCGCCTCTCTGACAAGCCAGAGATAGAAGGCAAGGTTGTGTATAGAAGCTATCTGCATTCCGAGTAACTCGTGGGCGGAGAAGAGATGACGCAGGTAGGAGCGAGAATATTCTTCGTCGACACGCGAGGGACCACCCTCGTCGAGCGGCGAGAAATCATTCTCCCATTTCTTGTTCTTGATATTGAGAATGCCGTGACGGGTGAAAATCATGCCGTTCCGCCCGTTGCGGGTAGGCATCACACAGTCCATCATGTCCACTCCTCTGTCAATGGCCTCAAGGATGTTGGCGGGAGTACCCACACCCATAAGATACCTCGGTTTGTCGGAGGGCAGGATATCGTTGACCACCTCAATCATCTCGTACATCACCTCTGTGGGTTCACCAACGGCCAGCCCACCTATTGCGTTGCCGTCGGCACCCAAGTCGGCGATATGCTTGGCAGCTTCCTGACGCAGGTCCTTATAGGTACACCCCTGGACTATCGGGAAATAGGCCTGACGGTATCCGTAGAGGCCTTCGGTCTCCTTATATCTTTTCCAGCCTCTTTCGAGCCATCTCTGGGTCATGCGGAGGGAGTCGCGGGCGTTACTATAATCGGCTGTTCCTGCCGTGCACTCGTCGAGCGCCATCATTATGTCGGCGCCTATCACCCTTTGCGTGTCCACCACATTCTCAGGGGTAAACAGGTGCTTGCTGCCGTCGATATGGCTGCTGAACCATACTCCATCTTCCTTGATCTTGCGGATGTCGGTGAGCGAAAATACCTGGAAACCGCCGGAATCTGTTAGGATGGGACGGTCCCAGCTGTTGAACTTATGCAGACCGCCGGCCTGACGCAGCACGTCGAGTCCCGGCCGAAGGTAGAGATGGTAGGTGTTTCCAAGGATAATGCGCGCGTCTATGTCCTCCTTAAGTTCATGGGCGTGCACACCCTTGACGGAGCCCACAGTGCCTACGGGCATAAATATAGGCGTCGGCACCTCACCATGATCAGTGGTGACAATGCCGGCGCGTGCCGCGCTATCGGGCGCGGTCGCCGTTAGTCTGAAATCCATCCCTACTTCTTCAGCAGATCGTATTTCTTGAATACCTTCTCAATTGCTTCCAGCGAGCGAGTCACCTGGTCTTTGGTATGCGTAGCCATCAGGGAGTAGCGTATCAACGTATCCTGGGGAGCCACGGCCGGAGTGACGACAGGATTTACGAACACACCTTCGTCGAGGAGGTCGCGCGTCACATGGAAGGTCTTGTAATCATCGCGTATAAAGAGCGGTATGATAGGCGTGGAAGTGTGGCCTATCTCGCAGCCCATGTTGCGGAGGCTGTCGAGAGCATAATGGGTTATGTCCCAGAGATGCTGCTGGCGTTCCGGCTCAGCTATTATGATGTCGAGGGCGGCGTTCACTGCTGCCGTGGATGCCGGCGTGATTGAAGCCGTGAATATATAGGAACGCGAATGGTGACGCAGGAAGTTGGTGACAACCTTGTCGGTGGCTATGAATCCACCCAGCGAAGCCAGTGACTTGCTGAAGGTGCCCATGATGAGGTCTACATCCTTGGTGACGCCCATATGATTGCAGACTCCGCGGCCTCCTTCGCCGAACACGCCGATACCATGGGCCTCGTCAATCATGACGGCGGCATTGTACTTCTTCGCAAGCTCAACTATCTTGTCGACATGCGCCAC
>CABUTY010000308.1 GCA_902494595.1 uncultured Porphyromonadaceae bacterium
CCTATGCATGGCTGAGCCGGGATGCGGCACGCTGCGAGCCATTCTATTTCGTGGCAGACAGCAATCAGATATTCGCGCTGCTGATAGGCTTCACGTCGTTCATGTGGTTCAAGGACCTTGACATACGCCAGAGCCGCATCATCAATCTGCTGGGGGGAGCCACTTTCGGCGTGTTGCTGATACATACCCACAGCGACACCATGCGGCAGTGGCTATGGTACGACACCATCGACATGACCGGACATTATCATGCCTTGGGGGCGGGGATGATGTTGCTGTATTCCGCAGGATGTGTGGCGGCCATATTCATGGTGTGCGCATTGGTGGACATAGCGCGCAGCCGGTATATAGAGCCATGGCTCAATCCGAAGGTCGAGCGCCTCTTCCAGTCGGCATGGCACCGCATGAAACGCCTCATGCCCGCTGCCACACGCCAATAATCTATAAATCCGTGATTGCTATTTTTATTCAATTAAAACGCTGTATGGAATAAATAAGTGAGTAATTTATTCAATGAAGTTGTTTCGACTAATTTGCGTTTAATAATAAATCATAAAGAACATTACACTTTATGGCAATCTTACGAAAAATTTCTTAACAGATGGAGGTTAAGGAGTTGAAATTCACATTAGCGAGGCATAAGAATCAGTCACTGCAACTGTCAAGGCCAAGCTGAATGGTCTCGTCCTCTTCATTTCGTGCAGAGCATCCGGAAAATGGCGTATTGACATTCTTCCCCATTTCGTATGCCTGCTTCATATAGGGAGTGTCGAGGATTTCGCCTTTCTGATATACGCCTTTGGCGCATATCATGCCCATCTCTTTTGAGCTCGGAATGCAGTCGGCCATACCACGCATACAAGCAATGGCTGTATCCATCGTATGCTCCTCGTCTTCTGCCGCCGTCATTATGTAGTACAATTCTTTGTCGCGGATAGTCTCATATTTGGCCACCATACGGTCGAATACCGCCTTCAGCTGAGCCGAAATCGAGTACATGTACACTGGAGAGGCAAACACGAGCACATCCGCTTCAAGAATTTTCGGCATCAAGGCGTTCATGTCATCTTTCTTGCAGCATACGCCGTCGTGCGAGCTGCAATAGTAACATGCCGAGCAGTAGCCTATGTTGTGCGCCGAGATGAAATACTTTTCCACTTCATTGCCGGCCTCGGATGCGCCTTTGAGAAACTGGTCGCACAGAGTGTCGGAGTTGCCTCTATACCGGGGGCTGCCCGACAGTATCAATATTTTCTTTCCCATAGGTCAATAATAAAGCGGGAGATAAACACTTATGATTTGTGTTTACCTCCTGCTCACTGTATGAGTCTAAGTGTTATTTCTTGTTACCGAAATAGCGCTGGTAAAGGCCGTAGAAGCCTCGGCCGTGACGTGCCTCGTCTTTTGCCATCTCATGCACGGTGTCGTGGATGGCGTCGAGGTTCTGTTCCTTGGCGTTCTTGGCGATACGCATCTTGTCGGCGTTGGCGCCGGCCTCGGCGTGCATACGCTTCTCAAGGTTGGTCTTCGTATCCCATACCACGTCGCCGAGAAGTTCGGCGAATTTGGCTGCATGTTCAGCCTCTTCCCATGCGTAACGCTTGAAAGCCTCGGCAATCTCGGGATAGCCCTCGCGGTCGGCCTGACGGGCCATGGCCAGATACATGCCTACCTCGGTGCATTCACCGTTGAAGTGGGCGTTGAGGTCCTTGATCATCTGCTCGTCGGTACCCTTGGCTACGCCTACGGTATGCTCCGTAACGAACTCAAGAGCTGCCTCTTCATTCATCTCTCTGAATTTTGAACGGGGGGCGCCGCACAACGGGCATTTCTCAGGTGCCTCTTCTCCTTCTGCGATGTAGCCGCAGACTTCGCAAATCCATTTCTTTGCCATTGTTTCTATCTTTTTTTGAGTTATATTTCCTGTCACAATTACACTCATACTGCTGTTGTAGATGAGCGCTTCATGTTTTTAGCATTCAAAGATACAATATCTTTATGATATCAACAAAATTCGGCTAAAAATTATTGCTAAAAAATATAAAAAAAGAATCGGCGCCTCTGAGTGACAGAGACGCCGATGAATGATATTCAAACGAAGAATAAGATTACGGCCTGGGCAGCTACCACACGCATGAACATTGTCAGGGGGTATACTGTGGAGTAAGCCACGGCAGGGGCATCGTTGTTGGCGAGCTTGTTGCCATAGGCGAGGGCCGGCGGGTCGGTGTAGGAGCCGCTGATCATACCGCAGATGGTGAAATAGTTCATTTTGTACTTGGCGCGGGCTATGATGCTTATCACGAGGAGCGGCACTATGGTGATGATGAAGCCGTACCCTACCCATGTGGCTCCCTCGGGAGTGAATACAGTCCTGGCGAAGTCCTTGCCGGCGGCTATGCCCACAGAGGCCAGGAAGAGACATATGCCTAATTCTCGAAGCAGCAGATTGGCCGACGAGTTGGTGTAGGTCACCAGGTGTATCTTGTTGCCATAGGCAGAGAGGAGAATGGCCACCACCAGCGGGCCTCCGGCAAGACCAAGCTTCATGGGCACCGACATACCGGGGAACTGCAACGGGATGCTTCCCACAACAATACCCAGGAAGATGCCTATGAACATGGTGATGAGGTTTGGCTCGTTGAGGCGCTTCATGGAGTTGCCGAGCTTGGCGGCCAGGTTGTTGATGTCGTTGAGTTTGCCGACCACGGTTAGCCTGTCGCCCATTTGGAGCCGGAGACCGGCTGTGGCCATGAGGTCGACGCCGGCACGGTTCACGCGTGTCACGTTAAGCTGGTAGGCGTCGTGCAGATGCA
>CABUTY010000309.1 GCA_902494595.1 uncultured Porphyromonadaceae bacterium
GCCCGCACCGCGCATCAGCATTATGTCGCGTTCATCGGCGATATTTCCCTTTACACCGGCAGTCTCCACCACCTTTTGGGCAGCCGCCCACGCATTGAGCATACCTGCGCCCCAGCCCTTCTCCTCTGGGAATTTCTGCGGGTCGGCCGTGGATATCAGCACATTCTTTATCTCGCGGTAAGAGAGCTGCGGATTGATCTGACGCAGAATGGCCGCCGCACCGGCAGCCGCCGGCGACGCCATCGACGTGCCCTGCATGTAGCAGTATTGAACCTTGTCGCCGCTCACTGAGTCAGTATATGTCACCACAGCATTGTTGCCTGACCTCAGATACCTGTTACGGGTAGAGAGGAGCACCTGACCCGGCGCGCACAAATCGGGAACATAACGGCCGTCGAGGGTAGGCCCGTAACTTGAGAAATAGGATATCGTACGGTTCCTGTAGCTGCCATAGCCCGACGGACTGGCCGACACGTACGAACCCACCGACATCGTGTTGGGACCGCATGCCATATTGGAATTGGTGCCCTCGCCGGTAATCCTGTCGCCCAGATTCTTGTTGAACAGGAGGTTCCTGCCGCTGTCGCTGTAGACATATATGGTCTGCCCCGGCTTGCCGGTCACCAGCAGCCTTATGCGCGTCTCGGATATAATGCCTCCGACTCCGTTGAGGAAAGTGAACAGGTCGGCGTAATAGCGGCCGTTCACCTCATTGACACCGAGATAACCGCCAAGGAGCGACCGCTCGTAATATTGCAGGAAGGTGCTTTCGTCGCTGAGGAGCTCCACGGCGTCAAGGTCGTCGATAAACTGTGCGGCCATGCCGTCGGCCTCTACATACCTCTCCTTGCCTGGAACAAGCTTCAGAGTGTAGAGAGGCACGTCGGGATCGTTGACATTGATGATCTGCAGCTCCACCTCGAAGGGAGTGTCGTCGCGGCCCCATACTGTAATTCCGCCGATACCCTGGTCGCAGGAATAGGATGGGTCGGAGCCTCGCTCGAACACCACCTTCACCGTAGACGACGCCTCGGTGAGCTCTTTGACCACGGCCACTGCCTGATGACGCTCGTTACCCGCCGATATGCATATCATCATGTCATACTTGTCGGCAAGGGCGTTGAGGGCGTGTGTAAACTCGTCGGAGCCGTCATGAGGGCCACCGTTGGAACCCCACGAGAGATTCATGACAGCCGGCTTGCCCACTGAAAGGGCATATTTGCCTACGCGCTCCACGGCGTCAAGAATCTGTGAATCGTAACCCTGTCCCGTGGCCACGATGATGTCGGTGCCCGGTGCCATGCCCCGCAGGTCGTCGCTACCCTCCGGAGCCTTGAAGGAGCCGGCCATGGTGCCCAGCACATGCGACCCATGTGTCTGTTTAGTATCGTCGGTGCGGAAGCCCAAAAGCTTCTCCCCGGCATATATCGTGGGAATCCCCTTGCCGTCGGGATATATGTATGCCGCCTTCACGCGGGTGTTGCCCAGCGAATCACGGAAATTGGGATTGTTCACGTCTATTCCTGTGTCGTAAACGCCGGCCACCACGCCGGTGCCGTCATAGCTTGCCGGAAGGTCTTTGGCATTCCACACATAATTTACTCGTGAATAGTTACGCGCTAACTTGTTGTGCATTTCGAGCTTACGAGCGGCGCTTGCCGAACGTACGCCCTTCAGCGCTACAATATTGTCGGCCATAGGGGCCGGCACGGTTACCACCGCCACGTTGCCGGGATATTCCCTGACGGAGGCGCCGGCGCGACGCATACGGTCAATAGTGGCGTCGTCGTCATAACGCACGAGCAGCTCCACTCCCATGTCGGCTGCCACTTTGGCCCGGCCGTCATTCACGGCGTCAAGCCTGCTGTCAAGCTGTCGCTCGCCGATTGCCATACGGTCGGCAACCGACAGTCGCGTCTGGCCATACATGCCTGCCGCGGCTGCAAAAAGGATTAAGGTCGATATGATTCGTTGATTCATGATATAAAAATATGTAGTCAAGGGGCACGCCTGAGAGTCATCAAGCGTGCCCCGTGATAAGTTCAGTCCGGGGCCTTATTAATTGGCGGGAGTAGCGGCGGGAGCAGCAGCCGGCGCATTGGCGGGTGCCGGTGCGGCGGCGTTGGGCGTCGGTGCGGCTGCCTCTATGCGCGATACATTCACCGGCGTTTTTACCGTGAACGACGTGCATATCGACATCACCGTGATGAAGATTGCAAGACCCCAGGTGGCCTTCTCTATGAAGTCCGTGGTCTTACGGTAACCCAGATACTGGTTGCCGCTCGCATAGTCGGAGGCCAGACCGCCTCCCTTCGATTTCTGTATCAGCACTACCCCTATCAGCAGAAGGGCCGCCAGTACTATCAGAATACTGAGAAATATGTACATCTTTTTAGATTTTTTGCTCTTTCGATTTCTCCTCCAATTCCATCAATTTGCGGAGAAAGCGCATTTGGTCTGCAAAGTAAATACTTTTTTTTGGATTTTTCAAATTGATTTCGGTAATTATTTCGAGAGCCTTCCTGTAATTGCGCTTTTCAATCATGATTTTCACGAGAGCGAGCGACAATTCAGGGGTCTCGGCGGGAGCAGCCTGCTCGGGCTCGTCCTGCGCAGTCGGTTCTTCCTGCGATGCTGGCTCTTCCGTTTTGGCAGGCTTGTCGAGGAATGAGTTCAGCAAGTCGGAAGTGTCGTCCTGCGGCATGGGAGCGTCATCGGCGCCATTGTCGAGCATCATGGCGGCATAGTCAATGGCCGGCGGAGCCACAGGAACCTCCTCCGTTTCGGTTGTCGGCGCAGGTGCCGCTCCCCCCCC
>CABUTY010000310.1 GCA_902494595.1 uncultured Porphyromonadaceae bacterium
AGTCATGACCGTTGCGTGCTTTTCCGTATGACGGCATCCTGCTGCAACGACATATCCTCGCACGTGCTCCACATGCTGCTTCCCGGCGACAGGCTTATTCTTCAGAAATACCGCATTGGCGACATGGACTGCGTGGCGGCATACTCCCGGGGAGTACAGACGGGAAGCCTGATGCTCGATGATGCCGAGACTTACCTCTCCCTTGCCGCTACCCGTCGCGTGACCGGTGCTTATGTGGCTCGCCAGAACTGCTACCACAGGCCGCAGTCGCTTGACATCGAACTTATCGTATATTACAACCCTTCCGCATCCCGCCGGCAGAATATAGACTCCAATGGCAAAATCAACCGTGCCGATTCTCATGGAACATATTCCCGGAACAACATTTTCCAAAACTGAAAACTTCACAAAATAATTTTTTTGGAAAATTATCGGGCTTCGTATAACGGGATAAATTTTATTTTTTGTATTTTTGCATTCGGAAAATCGACATACGCCATGACCCGTTTGTCAAGATTCAGAGCCGCAACGACGGCACCGAAAGCAAAAACCTAAAATGAATACAGAAAAGCCAACCTACAGTTACGGCGAGGCATATGAGGCCACGCTACGCTATTTCGACGGCGACGAGCTTGCCGCCCGCGTATGGGTGAGCAAATATGCCCTCAAGGACAGCGACGGCAACATCTACGAACAGACGCCCGCCGACATGCACCACCGTATCGCCGGTGAAATAGCACGCATCGAAAAGAAGTATCCCAATCCCATGTCAGAAGAGGAAGTGTTCGGGCTCCTTGACCATTTCCGCTATGTGGTGCCCCAGGGAAGTCCCATGGCCGGCATCGGCAACAACCTTCAGGTAGGGTCGCTGTCGAACTGCTTCGTGATAGGACTCGACGGCCACCCCGACTCATATGGAGGCATAATTCTAATCGATGAGGAGCAGGTACAGCTTATGAAACGCCGTGGCGGCGTGGGTCACGACCTGTCGCATATCCGCCCCAAGGGGAGCCCTGTCAAGAACTCGGCACTTACCTCCACGGGACTTGTGCCTTTCATGGAACGCTATTCCAACTCCACCCGCGAGGTGGCGCAGGATGGCCGTCGCGGCGCCCTGATGATGACCGTCAGCATCAAGCATCCCGATGCCGAAGACTTCATCGATGCCAAGATGGAAAGCGGCAAGATCACTGGCGCTAACGTATCGGTAAAAATCGACGACGACTTCATGCAGTGCGCCGTAGACCATGTGCCCTACCGCCAGCAATTCCCCATAAAGAGCGACAACCCTCTCTATTCCAAGGATATCGATGCCTCGGCCCTATGGGAGAAGATAGTGCATAACGCATGGCGTAGCGCCGAACCGGGCGTGCTCTTCTGGGACACCATACAGCGCGAGTCGGTGCCCGACTGCTACGCTGACCTCGGCTTCGAGACCGTCTCCACCAACCCCTGCGGCGAGATTCCTCTGTGCCCCTACGACAGCTGCCGTCTCGTGGCCATCAACCTTTACAGCTATGTGAAGAATCCCTTCACAGCGGAGGCCTCCTTCGACTTCGAGCTTTTCCGCAAGCACGTGGGCATGACGCAGCGTATCCTCGACGATATCATCGATCTGGAGATGGAGAAAATCGACACCATCATAGCCAAGATTGCCAACGACCCCGAGACCGCCGAAGTCAAGGATGCCGAGCTGAACCTCTGGCGCAAGATACGAGAAAAGACTCTCAAGGGACGTCGCACGGGCTGCGGCACAACCGGCGAGGGCGACATGATAGCCGCCATGGGCCTACGTTACGGCACGGAAGAGGCCAGCGCCTTCTCTGTGAACATTCACAAGGAACTTGCCCTGGCATATTACCGTGCGTCGGTGCAGATGGCTGCCGAACGCGGCGCTTTCGAGATATACGACAGCGAACGGGAGAAAGACAATCCCTACATAAACCGGCTCCGGGAGGCCGACCCGGCACTCTACGAGGATATGCTCCGCAACGGGCGCCGAAACATTGCGTGCCTAACCATAGCCCCCACAGGCACCACTTCAATCATGACCCAGACATCGTCGGGAATCGAGCCGGTGTTCATGCCCGTATACAAACGCCGCCGCAAGGTCAACCCCAATGATGTGGATGCACATATCGACTTTACCGACGAATCAGGTGACTCCTTCGAGGAATACATAGTGTACCATCCCAAATTTCTGGAATGGATGAAGGTCAACGGCCTTGAGCGCAAAAAGAACATGACCACCGAGGAGATTGACGAGCTTGTGGCCAAGTCGCCTTATTACAAGGCCACCGCCAACGAGATCGACTGGCTCGAGAAGGTGCACATGCAGGGCGCCGTGCAGAAATGGGTAGACCACAGCATCAGCGTCACCATCAACCTTCCCGCCGACATCACCGAGGATGTGGTCAACAGCCTGTACGTCGAAGCCTGGAAGTCGGGATGCAAGGGCTGCACCGTATATCGCGACGGCTCGCGCAACAACGTGCTCGCCTCCGTAAAACCGGAGAAAAAGGAGCTGTCGCTCATAGCAACTCCCGAACATATCTCCAAGCGTCCCACTGAGCTGGAGGCCGACGTGGTGAGATTCCAGAACAACAAGGAGAAATGGATAGCATTCGTAGGCCTTGTGGACGGCAAGCCTTACGAGATATTCACCGGACTTGCCGACGATGAGGACGGCATATTCTGTCCCAAAAGCGTTACCCACGGCAAAATCATAAAGACAGTCGACGACAAGGGCAACAAACGCTATGACTTCCAGTTTATCAACAAACGCGGATACAAGACCACTATCGAAGGTCTCAG